>DAORXQ010000094.1 GCA_035371905.1 bacterium
AAAGTTTATACAGACATTTGTTGATTTTTTAATAGTGGCTTTTGCTCTTTTCTTTATTGTAAAAGGCATAAATAAACTCAAAAAACAGCAGGAAATACCACCTTCTCCACCTATTCCTTCAAAAGAAGAGTTGCTTTTAACTGAAATAAGGGATATATTAAAGGAAAAGAAAATTTAAAAGAAAGGAGGTATTAGTATGAAAAAAGTGTTTTTAATATTGGTGGCTGTTAGTTTTTTTCTTCTGGTAGGTAAAGGTTTCTGTCAAAAAGCATCTTCTGAAGTTTCTTTACCTGAAGAATTTTCCTGGTATGGACAATCAGGTGCACAAAAAGAACCTGTTTATGATAATGCAAAAAAAGGATACTGGTGGATACCAACAAAGCCACCCGAAGGTAAAGAAAATGAATTATGGGGAAATAGAGGTTATATATTTGTTGGAAGTAAAAAAGCAGAAGAAAAAGAAGAAAAAGAAGAAAAACCTGTAGAGAAGAAAGTAGTTAGAGAAGGATGTGGAAAGGTAGTATATGTAGAAAAACCAGTTGAAAAAATAGTATATGTGGAAAAGCCGGTTGAGAAAATAGTGGAAAGAGTAATAGAAAAGCCAGTTGAAAAGGTGGTATATGTGGAAAAACCGGTTGAGAAAATTGTAGAAAAGCCAGTTGAAAAAATAGTATATGTGGAAAAGCCAGTTGAGAAGGTAGTGGAAAAACCAGTTGAAAAGGTTAAAGTTTCCACCTTCAATCTTTTGGATATTTATTTTCCATATGATAGTGCAAAACTTACAGCAGAAAGTATAAAGAAACTCAAAAATAATGCTAAAATTATTAAGGAAAATAATTTAAAGGTTCTTCTTGTTGGTTCAGCATCACCTGAAGGGTCTTCAGAGTATAATCTTAAACTTTCTGAAAAAAGAGTGAATGCTGTCAGAAATTATTTAATAGAAAAAGAAGGGATTTCAGAAAATCAATTAAAAACAAAAGCAGATGGAGAAATTGAAGTTCCTAAAAAAGAATGGCCTGCTGCAAGAAAAGTTAGTTTTTCTGTAATAAGTGAGTGAAAGTTTTTTTAAAGGAGGTCAAAATGAAAAGAATTGCAGGGATTTTATTAATTGGTCTTTTGTTATTCAGTGGTTGTGAGACAATTGGGAATCTCTCTGAAAAAACTAAACAGGGTGCTACAATCGGAGCAGTTGCAGGTGGTATATTAGGTGCAATAATTGATTCTAACAAGCCGTGGAGAGGAGCAATAATTGGTGCTGCAACAGGTGCAGTTGCTGGTGGATGGATAGGAAATACACTTGAGAAAAAATCAGAAGAAAAGGTAGTAGAAGCAAATAAAGATGTTGTTACTCAGGCAGCAAATGAAGCAGGAAAATTAAATGCAGTCGTGAAATATTCAAGGGTAACTGAAAATGGAGTAAAGGAAGAAATAGTTGCAACACCCGGGCAACTTAAGGATAATAAAAGAATGGTTACTGTTGAATATTTAAGAGATGGCAAACTCATTTCAAAAGAAGTAAGAGAGGTTACGATTAATTGATTCTTAATTTTAAAAGTTATAGAAAGAAGTATTATAATTAAAAAATTTAGGGAAAAGGAAATTGAAGGAAAAGAAAGAAGAATTTTTAAATACATCTTTCCTTTATCCAGAAAAAAAACCAACAGTTGTTATTTCAAGATGTCTTAATTTTGAAAATACAAGATATAATGGTGGTATTATTAAGGATGAATTTGTTTTAAAACTTATAAGGTTTGTAAAATATATTACTGTTTGTCCTGAAGTAGATATCGGTCTTTCTGTTCCAAGAGAACCCATAAACATATTTAATTATGGTGAGGATTTCAGATTGATTCAGGAGAAAACAAATCTGGATTTAACAGAAAAAATGAATATTTTCTGTGAAAAATTTTTAAATTCTTTAAATAACATAGATGGATTTCTTTTAAAAAGTAAATCTCCAAGTTGTGGTGTCTCTGGAACAGTAATTTATTATGAAAAAGATGGTAAAAAATCAGGTTATAGAGGTAAAGGATTTTTTGCAATGAGAGTGAAAGAAAAATTTCCATATTTACCTGTTGAAGATGAGGCAAGATTGAAAAACCCTGATATTAAATTTCATTTCCTTGTCAGAATTTTTTCTTTTTTTGAATTGAATGAGACATTAAAAAATATGATTTCTATAAAACAACTTCTTGATTTTCACCAGAATTATAAATATCTTTTGATGGCATACAACCAAAAAATTTTAAGATTTCTTGGGAATTTTCTTGCAAATTATGATAATAGTAAAAATATTGGAGAGATAAAAGAAAATTACAGAGTAAATTTTTATAAAGCATTTTCAAAAAAAATGAATCCAAAGTCAAATATAAATGTTATTCAGCATATTTACGGACATTTTAAAAACAGGTTGAACCAGAAGGAAAAAAGACATTTTTTAGACCTTCTGGGAAGATATAAGAAAAATGAAATACCTTTGATTTTGTTAATAGAAATTTTAAAAAATTTTGCTTACAGGTTTGAAAATGAGTATCTTATAAAACAGAAATATTTAAATCCATTCCCTTCTGATTTATTTTAACTAAAAATTCCTCTTGACATCTATATAAATTTACAGTATAATTATTTACAGTATGAAAAACTTAACAGAAAAACAGAGAAAAATTTTTGAATTCATAAATGACTATATAATAAAAAATGGTTATCCTCCATCTATAAAAGAAATTATGAAACATTTTTCATTTTCAAGTCCAACTGCTGTTGTCTCACATCTTAATGCTCTTGAAAAAAAGGGATATATTAAGAGAGAGGAGAAAACTTCAAGAGGAATAATTTTAAAAAAGCACTTTTTAAATATTCCTGTAATTGGAAGAATACCTGCTGGAATACCGAATATTGAAGAAGAAAATCTGGAAGGATTTATAAGTGTTAATGGTCAATTTTTGGGTAAAGGAGAATTTTTTTCTCTGATTGTTAAAGGTGATAGTATGAAAGATGCAGGTATTTTTGATGGTGATTATGTTATTATTAGAAAAAATGCTGAAGTTGAAAATGGAGATATTGCTGTTGTTTTTTACAATGGTGAATATACTGTCAAATACTTTTATAAAAGAAAAAATTTTATTGAGTTAAAACCAGCAAATCCTTCTTATAAGTCAATAATAATAAAAGAAAATCCTCTGATTATTGGTAAGGTTGTGGGTTTATTCAGAAAAATAAAATGATAACAGAAATAAACGAAAAAATAATAGTTGGTGCGATTTTTAAAAATGGTTCAATTAAAATAAACTGGTTTATATGGAAAAACAGGAAAATAAATATTGAAAAAATAACATACAGATGGAAAACAAAAAAGGGAGAAAAAGATATTTATAATTTTGCTGTTACAGATGGTTTTAATATTTTTGAATTATCCTTTATCCCTGAAGATTTAATCTGGAATCTTGAAAAAATACATCTTTTATAAAAATGGAAAGGGTAATTTTTCACATTGATATGGATGCGTATTTCGCTTCTGTTGAGCAACTTACAAATCCATTTTTAAAAGGAAAACCAGTTGCTGTTTCAGGAGGGCCATCAACAAAATCAGTTGTTGCATCCTGTTCTTATGAAGCAAAAAAATATGGAGTGAAATCAGGAATGAGTACTTATCAGGCTTTATTTCTATGTCCGCATTTAATAATTGTTCCTGGAAATTCTGAAAAATATATAGAAACATCAAAGAAAATATTTGAAATTATAAGAAGTTTTAAAGAAGATATTGAGATTTATTCAATAGATGAGGTTTTTATTGATGTCAGTGAAATTTATGAATTATATGGGGGGAAACAATATCTTGCAGAAGAAATAAAAAATAAAATAAAAAAACAAACAGGTCTTAAATGTTCAATTGGTTCTGGACCAAATAGATTAATTGCAAAAATATGCTCATCTCTATCAAAACCTGATGGAATTAAAATATGTGAAGAAAATGAGGTTGAAGATTTGATGAAAAATTTGCCTGTAAGTGAAATTCCAGGTATAGGAGAGAAAACATATAAAAAACTTTCAGATATGGGAATAGAAAAATGCGGGGATATTAAAAAAGCGGGTAAGAATTTTTTTGTAAGGATTTTTGGTAAGTTGGGTGAAAGAATATATAATTATGCCTGTGGAATAGAAAAACCCCAGATACAGATTGAAATTCCCGAAGTTTCAATAGGTCATTCATTTACCTTTTCTTTTGATACAGATGATATTGATACTATAAATAAAACACTATTCAATCTATGTGAAAGAGTGGCAGAAAGGATGAGGAAGAAAAAAAAACATGGAAATTTTATATCTTTATTTTTGAGATTTGAGGATTTTTCATCTATTTTGAAAAGAAAAAGATTTAATGACATTCCCGCTGATGGAAGTACAATTTTTAATCTTTACTGTGAAATAATATCCTCTTTACAAATTGAGAAAAAAATAAGGGGTATTGGAATTTCTGTTGGAGGTTTATTCAATCCTGAATGTCAGTATGTCTTTGAAGAAAAAATAAAAAGAGAAATGGTTTTTTATTATGTAGATAGAATAAATGAAAAATTTGGTGAAAATACCTTAATCCCTGCAATTTTATTAAATACATCAAAAATAAGAAAGACGCACTCCTTTTATCTGTGGACATTAAAAGAGCAAAAAATAAATATCTAAGAGAAATATTTTAATAAGTAGCACATTGAAAATTTTGACACAGGATTTATTATACAGTTAAAATTTATCTTTATAAAAAAATCTTTTGAAAGGTATGTTATGTTAGAACTTATAAAAAAAGAAATTTTTTTTGAAAAAATTAAGACAATCTTTCGTTCTCTCCAGTATAGAAATTATCGTCTTTTTTTTATAGGACAGAGTATCTCTTTAATAGGTACATGGGTTCAGAGGATTGCTTTGCCATGGCTTGTTTATCATCTAACACATTCTACAGTTTTACTTGGAATTACTGGTTTTGCTGAACAGATACCAACTTTTTTACTCGCAACTATTGGAGGTGTAGTTGTGGATAGAAAGGATAAATACAGAATTCTGTTGACTACACAGATTCTTGCAACAATACAGGCATTAATACTGGCAATACTTACATTAACAGGAACTATAAAAGTATGGGAGATTATATTTCTTGGTATATTTCTTGGTTGTATAAATGCTTTTGATATGCCATCAAGACAAGCATTTGTGGTTGATATTATAGAAAAAAAAGAGGACTTACCGAATGCAATTGCCTTAAATTCTTCTATGGTTAACAGTGCAAGAGTTGTTGGTCCTTCATTAGCAGGTATTATAATTGGAATGACAAATGAAGGAATTTGTTTTCTTATAAATGCTATAAGTTATATATTTGTCGTTATTTCACTTCTCCTAATAAATATTCCATCAAGAAACTTAAAAACAAAGGAAACAAATATTTTTCAGGAACTGAAAGAAGGATTTCTTTATGTTAAAAATTATTCATACTTAAAATATGTAATTTTGTTACTTGCTCTTGTAAGTTTAATGGGGATGCCTTATACAATTCTGATGCCTGTTTTTGTTACGAAAATTCTTAAAGGAACTTCAAAAACATTTGGTTTTTTAATGGCAGCAGGTGGTTTTGGTGCTTTAATCGGTGCTTTTTATCTTGCGGGTAGAAAAAATACTGAAGGACTTGAAAAAATTATTAAAATTTCTGCAATTGTTTTTGGTTCAGGACTTATAATGTTTTCTATATCACGTTTTTTTTCTCTTGCTTTGATTTTTATGGTTATTACAGGTTTTGGTATGGTTTTACAGATAGCTTCAAGTAATACTTTTTTACAATCATTTGTGGATGATGATAAAAGAGGAAGAGTTATGAGTTTTTATACACTTGCTTTTATGGGGACAGCACCTTTTGGTAGTTTACTTGCAGGTTATCTTGGGAAATTTTTAGGTGTTCCCCTGACTTTATTTATTGGAGGTTTTTCCTGTATAATAGGTGCTTTGATTTTTTCTTATTTCTTAGGAAAAATAGAATTTAAAAGTTAATTTTATTTTAAATTTTTCAATCCGATATTTGAGGTAAATACTTACTCAACCAGGGGTATAAAACACTGGAATTTAAAAAATTCCATGTGTTTTTTCTGGCGTTTTTTGCCCAGAAGTGACAAAAATACCATAAATCCCCCTCAAAGATTGAGGGGGTGTTTGGGGGAGTTGATACCTCTTGGGGATTTTAAAGGGGTTTAAACCCCTTTAAGAAA
>DAORXQ010000095.1 GCA_035371905.1 bacterium
TTCTTCTTTTGATATATTAGTTACATATATTTCAATATTTGAAACTCTCTCAACTTAGTCCCTATTGTTTAGGAGTTCTTTCATCCTCTATTGTAAAACGCGCCTTGTCAAGTAATGTCTTCAAGTAAGTCAATCCTGAACTGAATTCTCTGAAATGCATAACTTTCATCTTTATTTCTTCCTCTGTAAAATCAGTTTTCCCGTGAAAGAACCCATCAATAAACTTCTTTATATCTTCTGGATTACCTTCAACCTTAAATAAAAAACGGGATGATTTGTCATCTTTAATTGCTTGTTGACATTTCACCCCGTTTACACAACTTAAAACCAACTCTGTCAAATGTAAGTCAGAAAGTAAAACTCCATCATCTGTATATCTTATAACAAAAGATGTCTTCTTAATCGCTCCATCAGGAAAAAATTTTCCCATCGCTAATCACCCTCCTTTCTTTTAAGTTTCAGAAGCAGGAGAAAATTCTCCAAGTGCTCCCTCGTCATCATCCCATAAGGCAGTAAATGTGACTTCAATTTTTCCTTCTGCGTCTTTGGCAAATTCATAAGCACCAAACCCTGTTGGCATACATTTATAAAAAGTCCAAGTAACGGCCGTTCCATCACTTCTTGTTCCACTTATTTTAATTTTCTTGTAGGTAGGTGCTCCACCAGCAGAAAGACCTAATTTACCATTACCAGGCTCATCCCAGAGAGAACTTAAATTTGCATAAGTTGTCTCAGCACATATGATATGAATTTCATAACCTTCAGCCGTCACCTGCATACCCACTGGATATAAAGTTTGGTCTACTTCCACCCTTCTTGTATCTCTTGTTTTAGTAATAGTAGTTCCTCCCTGCGTATATCCAATATCATTTAAAGTTGTATCGCCATAATCACCAATTTCAACTACTCCTGCTGAAGTCAAGATTTTTGTTGAATCGCCCATTTTTAAACCTCCTTTTTAAAGTTTAGTTCCAACGACTGATAATTCAATCATTGGTGTTGAAAACCATACATCATCATCATTTGCTTCATCCCAGGTTATATTTTCAACTTCTATTCCATTCACTAAACCATTTAGTGAAGGGTTCTTACTTAGTTCAATTATTATCTTATTTATCAAGTCATCTGTCTTAACTTCTGCTTCATCTAAATCAGCCATAGAAAAATCACATATTCCAATAACAATATAAACCCTTCTTGGTAGTTCCAAAGAAGGTTGGTCTCTTTTAATCTCATCTCCTGACGCATTTCTCTTAAAAACAGCAATCATCGGGCAATCAGTATGAGATGGTTTGCTTGGTATATTTCTCTTATAAATAGTTGCTATTCTACCCTTTATGTTCTTTATTTTAGCATTCTTAATAGTGTTATATACTGCATCCTTTATCTCTTTAACATTACCAGCCCAATTTAAAATCAAATTTATCCTCCTTTTAACTCTTTTCTTAGTGCTTTTTTAAGTTCATTATATACATCTTTTACACTAACTTGTTTACTCTTTATCATATTATAAAGTTCTCTTCTTGCTTTATTAGTTAAATCAAGTTGTTCCATTAAGTCCTCAATTGCTTCAAAAGTTCTCTCAGCTGCCTCTTTAATATCATTTTTATCAACTGTGAAAATCTTTTCAATATCTTCTTTGAGAAATGGAGACCAAACATATCTGAAAAATTCTCCTTTTGTCAGTTCTGGTGTCTCTACAACTTCTCCTGTATCAAGTTTTTTCACCTTTCCACCAGCAATAAATGGATTTCTATTTCTGCTTCTATGAAACTTTATAAGGTCTCCAAACCTTTTAATTGACTTTTTAGTCCAGTGAAAATACCAAAAAGGTGGTTCAATTTCTGGGTCTTCCCAGCCAACTGATATATTTAAGTCAGATATTCTAAATAAACCTTTACTCCAATCCCTCTTTGAGAAGAAAGAAAATTTATTTATTTTTAGTCCTTTTGATACAACATCAGATAAAGTTCCTGAAAAGAAAAGTGGAGTATCTTTACTCTTAGGTGCTATATTCCATATAAAAGTTTGATACTCTCTTCTTCTCAAAGTTTTTTCCTTCAAAGGAGGCCAGTTTCCAAAACCACCTGTTTTGAATTTTCTATATTGCTCCTTTCTTAGTCGTTCTTCAAAAGCCTTTTTTGCTTTCTCTTGAAACCTTTGAGAAGAGACAGCACACATAGCAGTGCTTAACTTTAATATAGGTTCAGATGCCTTTCCTATTGGTGCTTTCCAACTATATCCTAAACCTTTTTTCATCCAAGTTTGAAAAGCACCTACAACAGTTGCATTTATCTCTGCTTCAACGAACTTTCCATAAGGTCCGTCTCCACTTAAAGATAATTTAAGTATAGACCTTGCCATATTTAAGGCTCCTTATCGTAATTTTCGTCTACTGTCTGTTCCCAAAAGTCCTTCATAGTAAAAATTTGGTCTACATTTTCTTTATTAGACCTAATTGAAGAAACCTTTCTTTTAGAAGGAGCAATAGTATTCCCCTGTTTGTCAAAGAGCAATTTTAATCCATCTCTAACTTCTTCAAGCATACTTATAAGTCGTTCCCATTTTGAAGTTAACCAATTACCTTCTTCACCTTTATATGGCGGAGTATTTGTAGCACTGAGATAAATATATTCAAAAGCCTCATTTGCCAGAAATAATACATAGTCAGGAACTTCTACAAAAGGCAAATTATATCTTTCTCCTATATAACTATCTACAAGGCTTTCAGCATCTCTTATCCAATTTTCAACTAATTTCCTTGAAATAGTTTTCTTCTCCTCAATCTTCTCCTTTAATATAGGAAACCTTTCTATAACTCCGTCATATGTTAAATACATTTCAGTTCTTTTTTTTACCAGTTAAAACATCTTTAATTACATAGAGACAAGAATCAGATACTACTTGAAGGTCATCCTCATAATATACTTTTACCCAATCACCAGGAATATCTTTATCGTAATGAGGAAATACTTCAGTGGTTAATTCTTGTTTTACAAAACGAGCAACCCAAGTGAAAGTATTTTTAGTTCCTTTTGGAGTAGTATAAAGGAAAGCAACATTATCACCCCAAATTGGTGCTGAAACTTCTGTAATGCCTTTTCCTGTTGTGTCATATTGACAAGTTGGAATAAGAATTGTCTTTATGCTTTCAAAAACTAAATTAAAATAAGATGCAAGAGTAAATACCTGTGGAGAAGCCTGTGCTTTAACTATTTTACCCCAACTTTCCACTAAATCTTCAT
Organism: bacterium; assembly: GCA_035371905.1. Classification (NCBI taxonomy): domain Bacteria; species bacterium. The sequence goes on from DAORXQ010000095.1 coordinate 3,246, forward strand.
TTAACTTTATTGCTTCCCATACCTCCCACGGTATTATCATAGTATTTGGTAAAACACCAGAATTTTTTCTGAATTCCTGTATAGCATCAGAAATATCTTTTTGTATAGTTGCACCATCCGTATCCCATTTTGTGATAGAATCAGATGGAACATTTGTTGAACTTGCAACAGTAGATGCAACTAATTTTTCTCTATTTCTCATAAGTTGAGTTTTAAGACCAAATGCTTTTTCCTTGACAGGGTCCATATATTCTTTGTATGTTTTAGCATCCTCTTCAGAAATAAAATCTCTTAATCCGTGTCGTTCAGTTGCATAAGTCCCTTTTTTAGGAATTCTTTGAAGTGGAATTTCTGGTGTTGAAGCCCTATAACCAACTACATCATTAGTTATCTTCTTCTCTTTCTTTTCCCAAATCGTATATTTCCCAGAAATTTCAGAAACAGGAACATTAGTTAATATCTTATCAGCAATAAACACCTCATCTGGAGGTGTATAATCTACTACAAAACTCGTCAAAATTTTTTCATTTATATACGCCATTTATTCCTCCTTTTTAAGTTGCCAACCCAACTATTTGTCTTGATAATAAAACTGCCACTTTTCCACCATTTACTCCATCTTCAACAGCAATTCCTGCAACATAAGTCAAAACATCTCCTGCTGAAAGTCCATCATCAATTATCCCAATATCTTTTGCTTTCCCTTCAGCAGTTGCAATAACCAAATGATTTGCTGTTATATTTCCATCACAAACTACATCAACAATTCCTTCAATCTGAATATTACCTGCTTTTCCAGCTTGTATTTTCCCTTCCTCATATCTATAATCAGGCAATAGAACTCCTAATACAGTTCCTCCATCTTTTGAAGGCAAAATGAACTTTGATGTATCTGAACTATCAAGAGCAACAAACAAATTAGGAGTTGCTTCAATAAGTGCTCCTTCTCCATCTTTAATCCCATTTACTTTACTTATTGTCAAACCAGAATAAACTCCTTCTAAATTAGCCATTATTTCCTCCTTTTTATTTTACTTTCCCTTCACTTTTTAGCCTTTCATAAGCAACTTCTTTACTTACCTTATGTGTCTCTGCAAACTCTTCAACCAACTTTGCCTCTTGTAGTTTCTCATCAATTACAGGGTTATCTTTACCCTTTTCAGAGAACTCAACATATTTTGGAAGTTTATCAATTAACTCCATAATAGCGTTCCCTATCTTTACTTCTTTATCTTTTCCATCTTCTGAAAACTTAACTACTTTCTCATCGTTGTATGTCTCAAGAAGAATTGACTTCACTAATGGTGCAACAGCAGGAATTATTTGTTCTGAATGCGTCTCCATAAACTTCTCTACTTTTAACTCAATATTTTCCTGCTCAATGCTTTGAATCTTTTTCTCTATTACATCAATCTTTTCTTTCATATCTCCTCCTATTTGTATGTTATCTTCATTTTCAGAGAATAATACATATCCAATTCCTTTATCCTCTGAGTTATATAAAACACTTGCATCTTTTAAATCTTTCATTCTTGGTATTCCTGCTCCTAATAAACTGACACATTTCAACACAGGAAATTCAATATTCTCATTTATGCCAGGTATCTCTGCCATATAAAGTTCAGGAGAAAACCTTCTGTATCCACCTAATCTTATAATATCAGCAACCTGTTTTGGAACTTCTTTAATATCACCTATGAGTTTCCCTTCTGAATATCTCAAATTCTCTACCCAACCATAAGCTGGACCGTTTTCTATATGGTCAATAGTTAATGGAGGTTTAATTCTATCTTTAAATCTTTCATAATTTTTAACTATTGTTTTCAATGTATCCTCTGTTATTTTGACATTCGGTCCAAAGTCCCCAACTTGACAGAGTTCTTGGTCAAACATATTAACTGTCTCTGCTGATTTACTTGTCTGTGTCTGTGCAGAAGGATACCCGTATTTACTCTTTTGAAGTTTATCAATAAGTTGTTTGATAGCATCTTTAATCTCTTGAAGGCTCTTTTTTTCAGCAATCATTTTTAGTTCATCTAAAACTTTTATTGAAGGATAACCATAAGGATAACCATACTTTTCAGCAAACTCCATAAGTTCTTTTAATGAATTCCTTAAAGTTGTCTCATCTTGAAGTTCAGATAAACTAAGTAAATAACTTTCAAAATCTCCAAATTTTCTCATCTCTTCGTCAAACTTTGATATTAAAGTTAACCCTTCATCAAAGTCATTTACGCTTTGAAACTGCTCTAACAAAGTTCCCATTTTACCTCCTTTTAGTTAAAATTCTATAAAAACATTTACTATAAGACCACTTAATTTGTCAAGTGCTTTCATCTTTTTTAGGAGTAGGTAATTGTGTCTCTTCAATATACCAGATGTTAGACTTAGGATTTTCTCTCCTACAAATATATAATCTATTTTTAATCTCAAACTTTATAAAGTCCTCTTTCTTGTCAAAGATAATTGCTTTCCCACTTTCAATAAGTTCAGCCCAAGCAGAAGTATTCTTTGTTGGATTAAGTTCTTCACCTGGCTCTAATTTAGTGTTTTTTAACTTATCAATGTTTGTTTTATACTTTTTCTGAATTGCTGAAGTTGGACTTTCTAATGGATTATATTCACACTCAAAACTCATATCATCTAATCTAAAAAGATAATATTGAGAAGAAGCACCCCAACGAACTACTATAACTGGTTTTCCTTCTTTATTAGTTCTTTTCCACCATATCCTGAATAACTTATAAGTAGTTCCTTCTGAACCTTTTTCTATCTGAACGTCTAACTCTTCAAGTTCCATAAGTTTATTTCTTTTCTCAATTGCTTTATTTCTATCTTTTTCTAACCAGTATTTTAAATTATCAGGCACATTTTTTCTGTATTTCTTTGGTAAAGCAGAATAACCAGTTGGAGGCAACCAATTCTTTTCTTTTGCCTTTTCACTTAAACAATAAGGTCGTTGGTCATCTGGTTGAATAAATACCCAGTAAAAA
>DAORXQ010000096.1 GCA_035371905.1 bacterium
CTGCTTCTCTTTTTCTTTCTCTTCTTTCTTTCTCGCTTTTAATTCTAAATACTTTTCCCTTCTTTTTTTTTTTCTTTTACTATTTAATATAAACGCTTTATCTGCTTCTTCAGGTTTTTTTTCCTTTTTTATATCGTTATTATTCCGATTATCCTTTATTTTAATATTTTTTAAAATTTTTTCTTTTTGTTTTATTCTTTCTTCTTTTTTCTTTAATTTTAAATCAATTAATTTTCTTTTCTTATCTTCTCTACTCATTTTTTATTATCCCTGATGCTTTTCTGTTTTTAGTATCACAGCATATAAGTCAATAACTGCCTGATAGAAATTTTCTCCAATCGTTTTAATTGAGACATTTTCAACTGTAAAATAAGATGATGGATTATCAAAGTATTTAATACATCTTATAATTTCATTACTTGTTCCTGTTATACTTAATTTAATCGGAATTTTTTCATAAAATGCTTCTTTTTGTGGTACTCCATAATCAGGTGGAGAAATATTTGTTACCCCTGAATCAATAACTAATTTTATAAGGTCTTTAATTACTTCAAATTGTAATGTATAAATAGGAATCTGATTGACATCAACAAGTCCTGTTTTCTGAAAACCAAAAGAAGTTGGAATATTAACATTTCTTATTTTCGCCATTTTTTGTAATTTGTCTTCTGAATAATAAATATATTCTTTAAACTCTATTGAAGGATATCTTGTAAATTGAGGAGGTGTGGGATATATAGTTGAAAAACTGTTTAACATAATATCAAATTGTTTTTCAAAAAATGCTTTTTTCTTACTCAATTTTCCAATAAGTTCAGGAGAAGGTGCTTTTTCTTTTTCTGTTTCATATTTTTTAACTTCCTCATATTTTGTTTTAATTTCATTTTCAATTTTTTTTACTTCCTGGTTTATTTTGCGGTTTAAAAATTGACCACCACCTATTATTCCTGCAACTACTATTAGTGATAATATCAACGAATGTCTTTTAATTAAATTTAAAATTTTCTTCATTTTAGAGTTAAAAGTAAAGAAAATTCTATCTTATTTTTTTCTTTGTTTACTTCACATAAAGAGATATCAACTTTTTGTATGAAATCAAGTTTACTCAATCTATCAACAAAATCTTTAAAATCATTAAAAGCAGTTTTAATATCACCAATAATTACTTCTCCGAATATAGTAAATACATTTCCACTTTCAACTGTAACTCCTTGTGGTTGCGAAGGTTGCTGTTGAGATTCAGGACCGGGTGGTTGTGACGGACCCTGTGGAGCTTCTGGAGGTGGAGGTGCTTCAGGTCCTCCCTGTGGAACAGGTGGCATCTCTGGTGCTTGTGGAAATCCTTGGGAAGTTATACCTGTTCCTGAAGGAGTTGTAGTTGTACTTCCCGGTGTTATAGAAGTAATATAAATTTTACTACTTGGTAATGTTTCTCCAATTGAAAGAATTCTTTTCAACCATATATTTTTCTTATCAAGTAAATTTTGGACAATCCCAACTTTTCCATTAATTTCGTTTATCTCTTTTTCAAGTTTTTCTACCTCTGGTTTATACTTTTCATACTGATTTAAAGAAACTTCTATTTCCTTTAATATTCCTTCAAGCATTATTTTATCCTGATTAAAAAAAAGAATTGGTGTAATTGATATTATACCAGCCATTATAACTGAAAGATAAATATAAGGTCTGTTGGCTCTAAATTCTTTTAATCTTTCTATTTCTTCGGGTAAAAAATTAATGTTTATAAATACAGGCATAACTTTTCTCAATCCAATTCCTATCGCAGTAACAAGTTCAAAATCTTTTTCCTTTAAATAATCGTACTCTGGAAGAACTTCTATATTTTCCAGAGGTTTAAAATAAAAAACAGGCATTCTTCCTTTTTCTTCTAAATATTCTTTCAATCCTTTTAATTGAGAAGAACCACCACATATATATAGACCTTCAACTTCCGGTCCTTTTAAGGTAAATCTCCAGTAATCTATTGAATTTTGTAATTCTGTGTTTAAACTATCAAGTATACTTGATACGGCTTTATTTCCCATTCCCATTTCTTTTTTTATGTTTTCTGCTTCAGAAAATGACTTTCCTTCAACCTCAGCAACATTTGTTGTAATGGTATTTCCTGATACAGTTAAAGACCTTACAAGAAATTTTTCTCTGTAATTTATTATCAAATTTGACGAATTTGCTCCTATTTCAAGTAAGCCAAGACATTTTTCTCTTCCAATATTTTTTAAAAATAGAAAAATATTTATAAGTGCAAAAAGGTCTGTATCAATGAAAATAGGTTCTATTCCAAGAGAAAAAATTTTCCCAAGGTGTTCACTTAGAATCTCCCTTTTTATTGCTCCAAGTAAAACATTATAATTTTGTTCTGTTTCTTCAAAAATCTGGTATTTCCAGTTTACAACTTCAAGAGGAAAGGGAATTTGTTGCTGTACTTCATATTTAAGTATATCTTTAAGTTTTTTTAAAGGAACTTTTGGTACATTTAAACTTCTAACAAGAACTCCTCTCCCTGATATAGAAACATAAAAATTTTTTGAATGTAGAGAATTTATAAAATTTTTACCCTCTGTTTTTAAATAGTTATCAATTTCTTCGGGTGGAATATTTGATATATCACATTCATTATAGTAACTTAAAGTTATTTTCCCTCCTGAATATTCCAAATCAATTGCTCTTAATTTCGTTGAACCTATATCCAAAATTAAGTTTTTTCTCCCACCCAATTTCACCTTTTGCTCCCTAATCTATATTTTTTTATAGTTGCGGGGGGCCGATTTGAACGGCCGACCTCCAGGTTATGGGCCTGGCGAGCTACCACTGCTCCACCCCGCAATGAAATTTATATTACCAACTTATTCAATGATTGTCAAGTTTTTCAATGTTGTAATAATATCTTTTTCTATCTCTATTATCTTATTTTTTATTTTGTTCTTAATTTCTTCTTCTTTTGACAATCTTTTTTCTAATTTATGAATAACCTCGTAAAGTTCTATAAGATAAAAAATAAGTATGTCAATTTTATCAAATGTTTTATATTCTTTTTCAAATGTTTTATATTTTTCATCTATTTCTTTAGCAATTTTGTTAATCTCATTTGAAGAAAAAGAAGAGTGAATTGTATAATTTTTACCAAGAATGTTTATTTTATGCATTTTTACCTCTCAATTGTGCATTAAATTTTTTTTCAATTTTATCAATTATGCTTTTTTCAAAATTATCGACTTCGTAATTTTCAAGTGTTTTTTCATGTAAACGAAATATTATTGAGAAACTTATACTTATTTTACCTTCAGGAATGTTTTTACCACTATAAACATCAAAGAGTTCAATTTTTTCTATAGGTAGATTTAATTTTTTTATTTCACTTTCGATTTCCTTCCAGTTAACATTTTCAGAAATAATAAATGAGAAATCTCTCTGAGAAAAAGGGAATTTAGGTAATTGTTTAAATTTTTTTTCAAAGTTTGAATATTGTAAAAGTTTATCCAGTAAAATTTCACAGACATAAACTTCAGTTTCTATTCCATAAAAGTTTTTCAATTCATCAATGGGTATAAATAAATTTCCTATTTTATCATCAAAAAAGTAAATATCACAGTTTGCTTCCTCCTGTGCTAAAAAAAAGTTATTTTTTATAAAACTCACTTCTTTCAAGCCACATTTTTCAAGAAAATGTTCAATTTTTCCTTTAAAATCAAAAAAAGTTCCACTGTTTAATGAAATGAGTGTAATAGATTGTAATTCTAAGTATCTATTTTCTTCCCTTTTAAAAATTTTCCCGAATTCAAAAATCTCAATTTTTTTGTTTTGATGTGAAATATTATATTTTAGTACTTCAAAAAGATTAAAAATTAAAGAATTTCTCAAAAAAGAAAACATTTGTGATAATGGATTTTCTATTTTTATTGCGTTAAGATTGAATTTTTTAACAACTTCATCAGAAATAAAACTCAAAGTTATTGTTTCCATGAATCCAAGATTAACAAGAATATTTTTCATGTTTTTTACTAATTCATAACTTGAATTTAATGAAAAAGGATTAATATTAACCACAGGCATTTCTGAAGGAATATCTGAATATTTTCTATATTTTGCAATCTCTTCTATAATATCAATTTCTTCTTTTAAATCTTTCCTGGTTTCCGGTATTTTTAAAAGTAAAATGTTATTTTTTTCTTCTATTGAAAAATCCATTTTACTAAATAAATTTTTTAAAAATTCTTTTTCTATCTGTATTCCAAGGATTTTTTCTACTTTTTCCTTATCAACATATATTTTATTTTCAGAAATAATCTGATTTCCGGCAAAATTATGTTTTCCTATTTTCCCTCCACAGTGTTTTTTTATCATTATGGTTACTCTTTCCATTCCATTTTTAGCCATAGAAACGCTTAATCCCTTTTCAAATCTCAAAGATGCTTCAGTAACAAGTCCTAATTTTTTACTACCTTTTCTTATTAAAACAGGATTAAAATATGCACTTTCTATAAGAATGTTTCTTGTATTATATGTTACTTCTGTGTTCATCCCTCCCATAATTCCTGCAATAGCAATTGGTTTTTCTTCATCTGCAATAACTAAAATGTCTTCTACATCTCTTTCTTTACCATCTATGGTTATTATTTTTTCTCCTTTTTTACCTTTTCTAACAATTATTTTTCCTTTTATCTTATCAAAATCAAAAATATGTAATGGTTGTCCTGTCTCACACATTACTAAATTGGAAATATCAACAACTTGAAGAGAAGGTCTGAAACCAATATTTTCTATTATTTTTCTGAAATCTCCTGAAGAAAGTTTGTTATCAATGTTTTTTACTATTCTACAGGAATAATAAGGACAATCATTTTCATTTTCAATTTCAATTGGGATAAAGTCCGTAATTTCTTCGGTTATCTCTTCCCTTAAATTTTTTAAAAAAATATTTCCAAAAGGAATGATTTCTTTTATAATACCAATAAAACTTAAAAGGTCCGGTCTATTTGCAGGTGTTTCAAGTTCAAATATAAAGTCATCTTTATATTCTCTTATTATTTTAGGATTCAAACCAAGTATAGTTAAATAATTTATAAAGTCATCTTTCTTTATTTCCCCATCAATATAATTCATTAAAGTTTTATATGTATATTTCATTTTTAAAATTGGTCTAAAAATCTTAAATCATTGAAAAAAAAGTATCTTATATCATCTATTCCATATTTTAACATGGCAAGCCGTTCAACTCCCATTCCGAAAGCAAAACCTGTAAAAGTTTCAGGGTCATATCCAACATTTTTGAAAACATTAGGATGTACCATTCCACATCCAAGGATTTCAAGAAAACCGGTATTTCCACAAGTGGAACATCCTTCCCCACCACATATCACACATGAAATACTAACTTCTGCACTTGGTTCTGTAAAGGGAAAATATGAAGGAGAAAAAACTACTTTTACTTCTTTTTTGAAAAATTCATGAATAAAATAAGACAGGACTCCTTTTAAATGTGTAAATTTAATATTTTTATCAACCATAAGTCCTTCAATTTGATGAAACATAGGACTATGAGAAGAATCAAAAGCATCTCTTCTAAAACATTTACCGGGAGCAATTATTCTTAAAGGTGGAGAGTATTTTTCCATAATCCTTACCTGAACAGGACTTGTGTGGGTTCTTAAAAGTATATTATTTTCTTTTTCTATATAGAATGTATCCCAGATATCCCTTGCTGGATGTTCTTTCGGAGTATTTAAGGCAGTAAAATTATAATAATCAGTTTCAATTTCTGGTCCTTCCGCAACACCAAAACCTATTTTATAAAAAATTTGAACTATTTCGTCTATAACCTTTGTTATTGGATGTAAATTTCCTGTTGTTATTTTTTTTCCTGGGAAAGTAAGATTATATTTTATTTCTCTCTTTTTTACCTTTAACTTGCCTGTTTCATATAGTTCCACCAATTTCTTTTTTATTTCATTTAGTTTTTGCCCACATATTACCTTTTCTTCTTCTGATAGTTTTGGGATTTGTGAAAAAAGTTGATTCAAATATGACTTTCTCCCGAGAAATTTTATCTTCCACTTTTCCAGTAAGTCACTTTCATTTATTCCCTCTATTTCTCTTTTTCCTTCTTCAAAAAACTTTTCCGCATTTTCAATAATTTTCTCTACCATGA
>DAORXQ010000097.1 GCA_035371905.1 bacterium
AAATTCCTGCTTCTTAAAATACTTATAACTGTTGCATTTGTTTCTCCCTCTATTACTCCTTCTTTTCTATTTCCAGAAAAATCCCTTGCAACATAAAAATATTTTGGCATTTATTTTTCTCCCAAAAGTAATTTTAATTCTTTTATATTATTACTCCTTCCATACATTTCTTCTTTTGAAATCAATCCCTTTTTATACAGGGAAATCAAAGAAGCATTCATCGTTTTCATTCCAAGTTCTCCTCCAAGTTGTATCTGTGAATAAATCTGGGCAAAATTTCCCTCTCTTATCAAACTTTTTATTGCAGGTGTTGCTATCATGATTTCAGTTGCAAGAATTCTACCATTTCCATCCTTTCTTGGTATTAATTGTTGAACTATTACTCCTATAATTACAAGAGAAAGTTGAGTCCTTATTGTTGGTTGCTGGTCCCCAGAAAAAACATTTACAATCCTTCCCATTGCCTGAACAACTTCTCCTGTATGTAAAGTTGATAATACAAGATGTCCTGTTTCTGCTATTCTTAAAGCCGCCTCTATTGTTTCTTTATCTCGCATCTCTCCAATTAAAACAACATCTGGGTCCTGTCTTAAAACCCTTTTTAATGCTTCTGCAAAAGAATATGTATCCTGTCCTATCTCTCTCTGTTCAACAATTGATTTTTTATATTTAAAAAGGTATTCAATAGGGTCTTCAATTGTTATAATATGTAGTGATTCTCTTTCATTTAAGTATTCAACCATGGAAGCAAGTGTTGTTGATTTTCCACTTCCTGTTGGACCACATATTAAAATTAAACCATAAGGATTTGAAAGCATTTTTTTTATAACATCAGAAGGAAGTCCAAGTTCTTCAAAAGTAGGAATTTTATCTTTAATAGGTCTTATTGAAATTCCTATTGTCCCTCTTTGATAATGTAAATTGATTCTGAACCTTCCAACACCGTCAATTCCATAAGAAAGATCAAGTTCTTTTGTATTTTCAAATATTTTTATTTGTTCCTGACTCAAAATTGAATAAATTAGTTTTTTACATTCTTCATTTGATAAAGCAGGAAAGGGTACTGGATACAAAATTCCATCTATTCTTATATGTGGGGGCAATTTTGCAAGTAAGTGAATATCAGATGCTTTCTGGTTAACTGCATATTTTAATAAATCGTCAATTGTAAAATTACTCATATTGTTACTGTTAATGCTTCAGAAAGTGTGGTTATACCATCAATAACCTTTTTTATTGCCTGTTCTTTTAATATCTTCATTCCATGACTTTTAGCAAAATCTCTTATTTCATCATCACTTTTTTTCTTTAAAACCATTTCTCTTATTTCTCTTGTAAACTCTAAAACCTCATATATTGCAATCCTTCCATAATAACCTGTAAAATCACAGAGAGAACAACCTTTACCTTTATATGCAATTATATCCTTCCTTTCTATATAATAATTTCTCAACATTTCTGTTCCCTCTTCGTCAATAGTTTTACATTCATTACAAATTTTTCTTACCAATCTCTGTGCAAGAACTAAATTTATAGCATCTGCAATCAAATACGGTTCAACGCCCATATAATAAAGTCGGGAAATTGTTGAAACAGTATCATTTGTATGTAGTGTTGATATAACGAGATGCCCTGTTAATGACGCCTGTATTGCTATCTGTGCTGTTTCAATGTCTCTTATTTCTCCAACCATTATAACATCAGGGTCCTGCCTTAATAAATTTCTTAAAACACTTGCAAAAGTCAGTCCTATTTTTGGTTTAATTTGAACTTGATTTATTCCTTCAAGTTGATATTCAACAGGGTCTTCAATGGTAACTATATTTTTTTCAGGTGTATTTATAAAACTGAGTCCTGAATATAAAGTTGTTGTTTTTCCACTTCCTGTTGGTCCTGTAACAATTATCATTCCATAAGGTCTTTTTAGAGCATTTTTGAACTTTTCAAGTTCTTCTTTTTCAAATCCAAGTTCTTCCATATTTAAAACAAGTTTTTCTTTATCAAGTAATCTCATAACTACTTTTTCTCCATATATTGTTGGAAGTGTTGAAATTCTTATGTCAAATTCTTTTGTCCCAATTTTTATTTTTATTCTTCCATCCTGTGGTAATCTTCTTTCTCCAATATCAAGATTAGAAAGAATTTTAAGTCGGGTAACAACTCCAGGATAAGCATTTTTCGGAGGGGCAGGAAGTTTATGTAGTATACCATCTATTCTAAATCTAACAGAAACATCTTTTTCTCCTGGTTCAAGATGAATATCTGTTGCTCTTTTTTCAATTGCTTTTACAAAAAGAGAATTTACAAATCTTACTATAGGAGCATCTTCAGCCGCAACTTTTAGTTGTGCTACGTCAATTTCTTCCTTTTCCTCTGTTATTTCTTCAAGTTCAGAAATTGTTTCTGGAATATTATCAAAGCCAGAATAAAACTTATCAATTAATTCAATTATTTTAAATTCATCGCCTTTAACAACTTTTATTTTCATTCCTGTTATTCTTTTTAAAGTATCAATAGCAATAATATCTGTTGGGTCTTTCATTGCAATCGTTAAGGTGTCATTTTCTTTCGCTATTGGAATGCAGGTAAATCTTCTTGCAATGTTTTCATCTATTAATTTAACAATTTCTGCTTTTATCCCTTTGAATTTTGAGAGATCAACGTAAGTGGCTTTTTTTTGTTCCGTTAAAGCGTTCAAAATATCTTCTTTGTTTACATAGTTTTTTTCAACTAAAATCTCTCCAAGAAATTTTTTTGTCTCATTCTGAATCCTAATAGCTTCTTCTAACTGTTCTGAAGTAATTAGCCCTTTTTCAAGTAAGAGTTGACCTAATTCTTTTCTTTCCATAATTTATAGTATAATATACCATAAAAAAAGAAAGGAGTAAAAATGGAAGTAATACCTTTTAATTTTTTATCTATTCCAGAGATAAGTTTAAAAAAAGCAAAATTTATTGTTTTACCAATTGGTTATGAAGGAACTGTAACAGGAAATTCAGGAACAAAATTTGGACCCATCAGTATAATTTACTCATCAAGAAATCTTGAACTTTACGATGAAGAAATAAGTTATCAGCCATATGAAGTTGGAGTAAAAACTGAAGAAGAGTTTGAATGTGATTATTCTTCTCCTGAAAAAATGGTCAGAAAAATTGAAAAAAGGATTAGTTATTATGTAAAAAATGAAAAATTTGTTATAGGATTGGGTGGTGAGCATACAATAACAATTGGTTTGTTTAAAGGATATAAAAAATATTTTAGTGATTTAAATTACATTTGTCTTGATGCACATTCTGATTTGAGAGATAGGTATAATGGAACGAAGTATTCTCATGCATGTGTAAGTAGAAGAATCTATGAAGAAAATTGTAATTTGTTTATTTTAGGTGTAAGAAGTATAAGTAAGGAAGAATCTGAATTTGTAAATAATAAAGAAAAAATAAAGATTTATTATGCATGTCAGATGAAAAAAGAAAACTGGCGGGAAAAAATTTTAAGAGAAATTCCATCTGGTAAATATTATCTCTCAATTGATGTTGATTTTTTTGACCCTTCTTTAATTTCAGAAACAGGAACTCCCGAACCAGGTGGATTTCTATGGGATGAAACAATTGATTTTTTGAAAAATTTAATTTTAAGAAATGATATTGAAATCTATGGTTTTGATGTGGTTGAACTTTCTCCATCAAGAATTTTAACTCCTTCTTCGGTAATCTGTGCTAAATTAATTTATAAAATAACTGGATATTTATACCTTAAATGGAGAAAATAAACCTTTTGAATGAAGAGCAATTAAATGTTTTTCTTTCAAAAGAAATAAAAAAAATTCTTTTTATAGGTGGAGTGGATACAGGAAAAACAACTTTATTGAAATATATCTCAAATTTTTTATTTAAAAAAGGAGAAAATGTTTTTATTCTTGATTGTGATGTTGGACAATCACATATTGGTCCTCCCACAACAGTTGGTTATGCTAAATTAAAAGAAAAAATTGAGGATTTTAATTTAGATGCGGATAGATTTTACTTTGTTGGTTCTGTTACACCATCTAATTCTATCATTGAGTTCATTGCAGGAATTTCGATAATGAACCAATTTATTAGTAAAGAGAAAGGGAAGATTTTGATTGATACAACAGGATATGTAAAAAATAGGTTAGCGATTTCTTTGAAAATTCATAAAATAGAAATTTTAACCCCTGATTTTGTTTTTTTACTTGAAAAGGAAAAAGAACTTGAAGAGATAGAAAGGTTTTTGAAATTTTCAGGAATAAAATTTACAAAAATTAAAGTTGAGAATATCCCTGTAAAATCAATGGAAGAAAGAAATATCTTTAGGAAGAATAGATTTTTACAGTATTTTGGAAATTTAAAAAAAATTAACTTAAATATGGATAAGGTTTCAATTAAAATCACTAATTTGAGAGGAGTTTATAATGTTTTTGAGATTAAAAATTTAAATTTAAGAGGAAATTTATGTGGTTTAAAAAGAAGTAATTTAGATTATTTCTGTCTCGGTGTTATTGCTAATATGAAAAATGAATGGGCAGAAATTTTTATACCAGAGAAAGTTAATATAAATAACACAGATATTAAAAGTATTTCTATAAGCAATTATTCTATTTTGGAAATAGTTTCAGTTGAATAAAGTAAAACTTTCAAAAAAATTTGACAATAAAAAATTTTTAATTTTATAATTAACATAATGAACAATATTAACAAAATTAACAAAAGGAACTTGAATAATTTGATTTTAAAAATTCAGAAGGAAATTTCAAAAAATAAGTTTATAAATATTTTGTCAAATCTTTTAACAGAGGGAATTTCTATAAATTATAAAGGACGGATAGTTTACTGTAATGATAAATATGCAGAAATTTTTGGATATAAAAAGGAAGAGTTAATCGGAGAGAATATATTAAAACTCTGCTCAACGGAAAGTAAAGGAGAATGGGAAGAGATTTTAAAAAGAAAAAAAGAAGGATTTTTTAAAACTGAATGTATAAAAAAAGATGGCTCTAAAATTTTCATAAATGTGAATATTAAAAATGTAGAATTAGGTAGAAAAATTTTAAGAGTTGTTACTGTAATTGATGTCACAGAGGAACAGTTATATCTTCAGAAAATTAAAGAATCAGAAGAAAAATATAGAATTCTTACTGAAACACTTCTTGACGGAATTCTGGTGATTGATATTAAAGGTAATTTTCTTTTTGCAAATCATATTGCAATAAATCTTTTAGGATTTAAAAGTTTTGAGGAATTGCGAAAAAGGAATTTTTTTGATTTTATAATTGAAAAAGAGAAATTTTTAAATGATTTAAGAATGATTGAAGAAAATAAATCTGGTTATTTCACTGAATATGAAATTATAGAAAGTACAGGTTCTAAATTGTTTATTGAAAGTATTGGAAGAAAAATAAATTATAGTGGTATTGATGCGTTTTTAATATCTTTCAGAGATATTACAGAAAGAAAAGTTATAATTGAAAATCTTAAAAGAGCAATTGAAAAAAATAAAAAAATTTTAGACCAGACAGTAATAGCATTATCTGAAATGTTATCTCAAAGAGACCCTTATACTTCCAGTCATCAAAAAAGGGTTGCAAAACTTGCGATATCAATTGCAAAGGAAATTGGATTTACAGGTAGTTTAATAGAAGGTATGAAAATAGCGGGTTTACTTCATGACATAGGTAAAATTTATATTCCAGCAGATATTCTTTCAAAACCAGGGGAATTGACTGATATAGAATGGCAATTTATAAAACTGCATCCTGAATTTGGTGCAAAAATAATTAAAAATATTGAATTTCCTTGGAATATAGAAAAAATTGTTTTACAGCATCACGAAAGAATAAATGGTTCAGGTTATCCAAATAAAATAGGTGGAAAAGAAATATTAATTGAAACAAAAATTTTAAGTGTTGCAGATGTTGTTGAAGCAATGACATTTCACAGACCTTACAGAGAAAAGAAAACCATAAAAGAAGCACTTGAAGAAATAGAAACAAACAGTGGAATTCTTTTTGAACCTGAAGTAGTTAATGCGACTTTGAAAGTATTCAATAAGGGTTTTGATTTTGAAGATTGTTAGGATTTTTATAGGAGAAGCATAGGGGACAATTCTTTCCCCTAAAACCCCTTTAACCTCGTAGATTAT
>DAORXQ010000098.1 GCA_035371905.1 bacterium
CATCTTTGCATATAGAAAGAGAATTTTTAATTGTTTCTGAATTATCACTCATAAGTATTAAATTTTTTCCTGTTTCATAACATCTTTTAACAATATCAATAAATTTACCTTTCCCCTCATCCTTAATTCCAATAAACTCTGCTTTAAGTTCTATTCCTACCCTTGAATAGTTAAAGTCAGTAATATTTTTTATTTCTCTGTTTATCTCCTGTTCTTCCATACTTTCCTTTATTAAAACTCCAATTCCTGTTGGATTATAAAATGTTTTTTCATGCCTGTATAAAACTGTCTCTCCTCCAAGATTAACTTTTTCTTTATTACCTACAGTTATTGTTTTTATTGGAGGAGCACTTACTGCAGAGAGTTGCTTTTTTGCTTCTTCACTTATATGAGGACATTGAGATAATTCAGCTTTACCTATCGCGATTTGCATTGCAAAAGCAAGACATGTCGGAAACCCACATTCTTTACAGTTTGTCTTTGGTAAAAACTTAAAAATATCAAGTGGTTTTAAAGCCATTTCCCCTCCTTTTTTTAAATTATAAATTAGAAAGTAAAAAATTCAAAAATTTTTTAACTTCACTGTAAGCAGATGAATTTTCAGAAAGATTTAAGAGCCCTTTATTTTCTTCTATTAAACTATAAATTTCCTCATCAAAAGGAATTGTGAAAGCAATTGGGATTAAAGTTTTAACCTCATTTAAATTTTTCTTCATAAATTCATTTAAAACAAGATATGTTTTTTTGATGCTTAATTCAAGAGAATTTATCATTTTGTATATATTTTCTGCTGTTCTTAAAGAGATTTTATCACAAAGGGAAACAATAAAAAGAATATCAAGGTCTCCTGATGTCCTTCTTGAGATATGCTCCATTCCTGCCTCATTATCCATAACAATAAAGAGGTAGTTTTTTTCAATTTTTTCCATCCACTCTCTTAAAAGATTATTTGCATAACAATAACAACCAGGTCCTTCTGTCTTTCCCATAACAAGTAAATCAAATCCCTTTTCTTCCTTAATTGCCTCCTGAATCCTTATTTCAAGATATTTTGATTTTTCCATTCCATAAGGTAAATTATTCTTTATTTTTTCTATCTCATCAACTATTTCAACAAGGGATTTTGGCTGTGGAATACCAAGATTCTCAGCAAGATTACTATTTGGGTCTGCATCTATAGCAAGTATTGGTTTTTTGTTCATTTTTAAAAGAGAAAGAATAATCAATGAAGTTAAAGTTGTTTTACCTGTTCCACCTTTTCCTGCTACACCAATTTTTAATGGTTTCATTTTTCAAAATCAGTATGTGGTATAAAAAGTGCTTTTAGGTACTCTTCCATATAAATTGGACTTCTTGACAAATCTATATATGTAAGTTTCTTTATTATCTCTTTTGACAACTTTCTGAATTTCTCACTTAAAATAAAACTTTCTGCTCCTAATAGAGAAGTATTTCCAAGAAATTTAAATCTTTCTTCAGGTAAATTAGGAAAAAGCCCTATCTCTATTGATTTTTTTATATTTAAATGTTTCCCAAATCCACCTGCAATATAGAATTTTTTTACATCCTCAATTTTTATTCCGAGTGTTTTTAAAACAGTAGAAATTGCAGAATATATTGCTCCTTTTGCTCTTATCAAGTTATCTATATCTGCTTGTGTAATTACAATCTTTTCTCCTTTTTTATTTTCTGCAACTATAAATTCTTTAATCCCTTCATTTTCAATAATTCTCTCATTTTCCTTTATAAAATTACCGTTTCTGTCAATTATTCCATTTTTATAAAGTTCAGAAAGTAATTCAATATATCCAGAACCACAGATTCCTATTGGCTCTACTCCACCTATTGTTTCAAAAAATACATCTCCATTACTTATTTTTACTTTCTGTATTGCTCCTTTTATTGCCCTTACCCCATTTTTAACACCACTTCCTTCAAAACATGGACCTGCAGAAGCAGCACAACATACTAAAAAATCTTTATTCCCTACAACAATTTCACCATTTGTTCCAATATCAAGGAAAATAGAAAGTACATCTTCTTTATAAATACCTGAAACTATAATACCAGAAGTTATATCTCCACCCACATAAGGAAATCCCCCAGGAACTATTTCACATATTCCAGAAGGGTTTATTTTAATACCTATTTCTGCACTTTTAATTAAAGGGAATTCATTTGCAATAGGTATATATGGTTCTTTTCTTAAAAATGAAGGATTTATTTTTAAAAGAAGGTGAACCATGGTCATATTTCCAGAAATTGAAATTCCAGTTATGTCATTTATTGAAATACCACACTTTTTTGATAAGTTTATTATCATATCATTTATTGTTTCTGTCACAACATGATGTAAATTTTCAAGTCCATCTTTTTTTTCAGCATATACAATCCTTGAAATTATATCATCTCCAAAAGATGCTTGTCTATTAAATGTTATTTCTGTTTTTAGAACATCACCTTTATTAATATCAATTAAACTTGCTGAAATAGTTGTAGTCCCAATATCCACAGCAATCCCGTAATTTCTTTTAGATGTATCACCCGGTTCTATATTAAGTATTTCCACCATGTCATCATTTTCTATTAAAGTCACTGTTATCTCCCAGAAACTGCTTCTTATAAGATTTGGTAATTTTCGTAAATTTGAAATATCAATTCTAAATTTTTCTTTATTTATATATTTTCTTAAATTTCTTTTAACTCTTTCATAATCACTTAAAGTATCGGAAAAATTTGGGGATGGTAATCTCAAAAATATTTTTTTAATAAGCGGAGAAAATGAAAATAATTCTTTTACATCAATTCTAATATGTTCAAATTCTTCTCCTTTTTCAAATTCTCTCTCTATTTTTTCAGGAATAACTGTCTCAGGAAGTAATTCAATTTCCATATTATCAAGTATTGTTGTTCTACATGCAAGATAAATATTATTTCTTTTCTCTTCTTCAGTAATTTTCCCTGTTGGTTCAGAATAAAAATCACCTTTTAATATTTTCACTTTACATCTTCCACAAATACCTTTTCCACCACAACTTGATGTAATAAAAATATTTCCTTTTATTAAAGCAGACAAAATATCTGTTCCTTTCCTTATTGGTATCTTTTTATCAAGTGGTTTAACAGTAAGGATAAAATACTCTTTCATTTTAAAATTTCTTCAATATCAACATTTTCCTCTATAATTTTTTTTGCTATTTCAATCTTATCTAAATCGTTTTCTGTTAATTTAACAACAAGGTCATTAATTTTTGAAGCAACTATATATGTTTCTTCTTCTGCTACAATTGTTGGAAAATCATATTTTTTAATAAGTTCAAGTATTGTTTTATGAGGATATATACCACCTGTTAAAACGATACCTTTTATTAAATTCTGCATTGATGTAGAAAGTGCAGCAAGAATTATGTCTTCTCTGTCCCTTGGGTTATCAATAATGAATCTGGTTTAAAATAATCAAGTGCATGTCTTGGAGTCATTGCACCAACAATTACATTCTTTATTTTTTCCCTCATTTTATTCCAACCAGTAATTATTTTTCCATTAACTGCATCACATATTTGAAAAAGATTTGGTTGAGTAAGATAAGGAACATATGGAATAAGGCCTAAAAGTTTTAAATCAATTTTTTGGAAAAACTTATTTAGGTATTTTTCAAGTATATCCTTTTTTTCCTCTTGAACTTTATTTATAATCACTCCTTTAATAGAAACATTTTTTTCTTTAAAAAGAGAAAGATTAAGAGATATTTCATCTGCTGGTTTTCCTATTCCACCAATTGAAATTAAAATAACGGGTGAATTTAAAATTCTTGCTACTTCTGCATTGTTTAAATCAAAAATTGAGCCAACTCCAGCATGTCCAGTTCCTTCAATTATAACCATTTCTTTATCCTCAGAAATCTTCTCATAACTCTTTTTAATCTTTTCAACAAGTTCATCTTTATTTGGATTATCAAGATAATTTCTTGTAAAACCTTCCTCAACAGCAATTGGATTCATATCTTCAAGTTCATTCTCTAATTTACAAATTCTTTTTAGTAAAACCGCATCCTTATCTACTTTTTTACCATCAATAACTAAATATTTTTGACCAACTGGTTTAATAAATCCAATTTTATCAACATATTTTTTCAAAACAAGGAAAAGCCCTATACTTATAACTGTCTTTCTATCATTTTGTCTTGTTGCTGCAATAAATATATTTTTTGGCATAATTTAATTATACCAAAAATTTGACTTTTTTGAAAATCTGCTCTAAAATTATTTTCTTATGAAAATAGCAATTTCTGGTAAAGGTGGAACGGGTAAAACAACAATATCTGCTTGTATTTCAAAAGTATATCTTGAAAAAGGAAAAAGAGTTATATTGATTGATGCAGACCCTGACAGTAATTTAAAATCAACTCTCAACATAAAAGAAGAAATCATACCTTTAATTGAATTAAAAGAGATTATTGCTGAAAGGACAGGGACAAAACCAGGAGAAAGAGCAATTATATTTAAAATGAATCCAGAAGTTGATGATATCCCAGAAAGATTTTTTTACAGAAATGGAAATTTACTTGTAGGAATTATGGGAACTGTAAGGGGTGGTGGTCTTGGATGTATGTGTCCTGAAAATGCATTTTTAAAAGCAGTTATAAGGAATTTAATTTTAAAAAGAGATGATGTTGTTGTACTTGATATGGAGGCAGGAATTGAGCATCTTGGAAGAGGAACAACTGAAGGGATTGATTGGTTATTAATTATAACTGAACCAACCGAAAAAAGCATTGAAACGACTGAAAGAATTGAAAAACTTGCAAAAGAAATAAAGATAAAAAAAACTGGTGTAATTGGAAATAAAATTGAATCTGAAATTGAGAAAAATTTTATAATTGAAAAACTAAAAAATTCAGAAATACTTGGCTATATCCCCTATTTCCCTGAAATGAAAAAAGGAGAAATAGAAGGAAAGACGCCATGGGAAAGTGCACCTATAATTTTGAATTATATTAAAGAGATAGTTGCAAAAATGGAGGCAAAAAATGGAAGATAAAAAAGTTCTTGGAGAAACATATGAAGAAGGAAAACCAAAAAAATCTCTTAAATGGAAAAAATTTGAAAATAAAGATGAGATGATAAAATTTATAAAAGTAAGTGAAAGATATTGGTTTGGTGAAGGATATGGAAGTGAAAAGAGAAAAACACCTGCATAAAAAGGAGAAAATATGGACGAATTAAAATTGAATTATACGGGAAAAATAAGAGAAATTGAAATTGGTATAGGCGAAAAAAAGATAAAAGTTGGTGGACAGAATGGATTTAATTTTCATTATTTTGAATGTGAATTCCCAAATGAACCTATAATATCTTTTGAAGTATGGGATAGTCAACCTGAAGAATGGCCTGAAAATTGTTTATCTCCTTATAAAGATGTCATAAATGACCCTTTAAGTTGGGCAAAAAAATGTGTAAATGAATATGGTGCTAAATGTTTAACTATATTTTTAAATTCAACAGACCCGAATGGAATGAATAAAAGTGCTTCAGATGTAAGACCAATAGTTGAAAAAATTGTAAACGGGATAGATGTCCCTTTAATCTTCTGGGGAAGTGGAAATGTTGAAAAAGATATAGAAGTTTTAAAAATGGTTTGTGAAGTGGCAAGTGGAAAAAATATAGTAGTTGGACCAGTTGTTGATAAGAATTATAAACAGATAGGTGCTTCTGCTATTGCTTATAAACAAGTGGTAATTGCTTCAACACCGATTGATATAAATCTTGCAAAACAATTAAATATTTTACTTTTAGAACTCGGTGTACCTGAAAATAAAATAATTATGGACCCAACAGTTGGTTCTCTTGGTTATGGAATTGAATATACATATTCAGTTATGGAGAGAGATAGAATTGCTGGACTTTTACAGGGAGATGATAAACTTGCCTTTCCTATTTATTGTTATTTATCAAAAGAGGTCTGGAAAATTAAAGAGGTAAGTATCCCTGAAAATATGGATGTTAAACTTGGTAAAGAAAAAGAAAGAGGTATTATGTTTGAAGGTATAACAGCAACTTT
>DAORXQ010000099.1 GCA_035371905.1 bacterium
GACATGGCGGACTTCGGCTTTCGCCTACGGAATACTGGACCTGCTTTAAAGTTTATCCGACAAGGTTTGTGTCCGGGAGGATTGCGACTTTAAATAACTTGTTATCCGCCAAAAGACATGGCGGACTTCGGCTTTCGCCTACGGAATACTGGACCCGCTTTAAAGGGGATTTTTAAAAGCGGGGGATGGGGCTTGGAAAAAATTTTATTTTGTGAGAATTATATACTTGCCGAGACCGAAGGATGTATTTTTGCCTATGTGGATGTAAGAGCCGATTTCAATTAAAGGATAAAATTTACCTATATCACCTCTATATTCAATTTCTCCTAATATCCCTCCAAGTTTCATTTCTTCTTTCTGCCTTGTAGAATATCTTTTAAAATCCTTCCAGTATAAATTACATTTTCCTATTTTAACTTTTTCTGCCTCTTTTATTATTTCTGAATAGTCAATCTTTTCTTTAAAATCACACCAGAAATAAAGAATCTGCGAAATCCTTCTTAATACTGCCTTTATAAATACCTCAAATTCTGGAACTGTTATAAAGTCACCCTGACTTTTTATTTTCGTTGGTGTTAAAAATTTTATGCTTATTTTATCAATATCTTTTTCAATCAATTCATATTCTCTAACTTCTGGCATCTCAACTGTTCCTTTCCTAAAATCAAATATTTCTTTTTCAACTGGATATTTCTGAAAGACCTCTTTTATAAAAAATTTCTCCCTGAATTTTCCTATTCCCTTCTCGCCAAGATATGCAAAAGATATAAGGAAGTATGGAAAATATTTAACTGCTTTTTCAAAAAGGATAAGGTTAAATTCAAAAATCTCATCTTCTCTGTAAACATTTTTTTTGTTCACTGGAAATTCAATAACATAAGGTCTTGGTATTTCTTCTATCTTTTCTTTTATTTTTTTGGGTTCAAAGAGATTGACATAAACACAATCTGAAAAGGAACTGCAATTTTTACAATCTGTTTCATTTTTAACACATACATTTTTTTTGAATGAATAACCAAGTCCACCTCTAATTGTTGCACCTTTAAAGAAAGGAAGTGTGAGAGTTTTATCCGGTTGAATTCTGAAAGAGATAATTATAAACTTCAAATTTTTAATAAATTCAAAATCCATTTTTAAATTTTTTCACCAAAAGTAATCTTTTCTGTATTATAGCATATTTATCATATTACCAGAATTCATTAACTCTTGTTTGACAATGCAGATTTTGAAAATTAGACACTGATTTGACAGAATTAGAAAAACATGAGAATATAAAAAGATGAAAGTCATTAAATTGAAAAAAAGGGGAAATTATGAAAAAAATTGTTTTCTTTTATTTTCTGGTCATAACTTTAATCTTTTCTCAGGAAATTCCTCAAAAAATAAAGGATATACTTGGTAAAACTGAAAGTATTTTAAAGGACAAAATGATTGAAAGCAGAATTGAGAGTTCTTATAAGATGATGGGTATGACTACATTGTTTGATATAAGAATTATAACTGATTTGAAAACCGAGAAATTTTATATGGAGATGGGAGAAATGGGTATTACTGTGTATGATGGAGAAAATCTGTGGACTTACAATAAAATGTCAAATCTCTATACAAAAATTCCAATTTCAAAAGATGAATTAGAAAAAAATAAAGAAAGTTTTATCCCTACAAGTATAAAAGAAATATCTGAATTTTTACCGAAACTTGATAGTTCCTCTATTGAAGAAGTCAATTTTGATGATAAGAAATGTTACAGAATAGAATTAACTGGTAAAGATAAAAGGAATAATAATGTTAAGTTGACATTATTTATTGATTCAAGTAATTATCTACCGGCTCAATTTGAGATAGAAAGCAAATTTCCATCCATTAATGAACCAATAATTATTAAAAACAGGATTAAAACTCTTAAAATTAATCCAGAAGTTCCTTCAGATATATTTGTTTTTAAACCACCAAGTGGAGCGAAAGAATTTAAATTTTCGGATACCAGAACTTCTAAAGAAGAATCTCTTGAAGGAAAAAAAGCACCTGATTTTAATCTGAAGGATATTGAAGGGAAAAGTATCACTCTTTCTTCTTATGAAGGTAAAGTTGTACTTCTTAATTTCTGGGCAAGTTGGTGTCCACCATGCAGAGAAGAATTAAAAGTCATACAGAAAATTTACAATGAATATAAAGATAAAGGAGTAATAGTTCTGTGTGTAAATAGTGGTGAAGATAAAGAAAAAGTTGAGGATTTTATAGATGAAAACAATTATAAATTTCCTGTTCTCCTTGATACAGATAGCAAAGTAAGCGATAATTATAAAGTAAACACCATTCCAAGAGTTCTTCTGATTAATAAAGATGGGATAGTTGTAAAAGATTTAACAGGTTATACTTCTGAAAATGAAAAAATTTTAAGGGAAGAAATTGAAAAGATAAAATAGGTTAACTATATCTGATTTTGTAAGAAGAGAAGAAAATGAACTTATATTCAGTTAAAATAAATCCTGTAAAGAAAATTTTAGGAATTCATATATTATTAGCAGTTTTGGTTTTTGCTCAAATTAACTTTCCGCCAAAAATTAAAGAAGTACTGAATAAAACTGAAAATATATTTAAAGGTAAAAAAATTGAAGCAAAGTATATTTTTTCTACAACAATAGGAAAGTATCTTGATTCTGATTCTAAACAGAAAAATTATGAAATAATTGAAATAGAATCAAATCTGATGGCTGATTTAAATTCTGGAAAGTTTTATCTTGAAAATGGAGATAGACAGATTTCTGTTTATGATGGAAATTACTTATGGAATTACGATAAAGTAATAAATGCTTACAATAAAATACCTTTAAAAAATACTCCTTCCCATTTTGTTTTTCCCTTATTTATTATAGATTTAGCAAAAGCAATTCCCAAAATTGAAAGTGTTGATATGGAAGAGGTAAGTTTTGAAAATAAAAATTGTTTTTTAATAAAATTTTCTGGAAAGGACTTTGCAAATAATTCCTGTACTGTAAATTTATGGATTAATAAAGAAAACTATTATCCTGTACAATTTCAATCATTAACAACTATAGGAACTGAATTATCCGAAATGAATTATAAGTTTAAAAGTTTGAAAATAAATCCTGAAATTTCTGATGATAAGTTTAATTTCAAAATTCCAGAAGGTGCAAAGGAGATAAAAACCGGTAAGTAAAAAAGGAGGAGCATATGAAAAAAATAATTTTATTTTTGATTTTTGTAAATTTTTTATTTGCTCAAAGTAAAAAGGATGTTAAACTTGTTATTTACAATCAGAATTTTGCTGTATGTGATGAGATAAGGGAAATTGAAGTACCTGCTGGAAAAAATGAACTTATTTTTACAGATATACCAAGATTTATTGAACCGGTAAGTATTCAGATTTCAGTTTTATCACCTTCTATAAAATTTAATGTTCTTGAGCAGTCATTTAATTATGATGTTTATACTTCTGATAAAGTTTTTGCAAAAAATATAGGAGAAAAAGTAAGTATGATAACAAAAGATGGACAATTCTATTCAGGAATTTTACTTTTTTATGATGCTGGAAATATTGGAATAGAAACAAAGGATAAAATAATTTTTGTCAATAAAGAAAATTTAAGAGAGGTAAGTTTTGGAAAGATGAGCACTTTTACATATAAACCACAGTTAAAATTCCTTGTACAGAATGAAAAAAAGGATATATATAAAATTCTTCTTAAATATACTACCTCAAATATTAATTGGCGTGCAGATTATTTAGGCAGTTTTGATGAAGAAAAATCAGTTTTAAGTTTAACAGGATTTATAACAGTTAATAATAAATGTGGTATAGATTATGAAAATGCATCAATTGAACTTGTTGCAGGTGAAGTTAAAAAAATTGCTGAAATTGAAAACCAAAGAAAAGCATTCGGAGCGGCTGATGCTTTAAAAGCAGAAATGGCAGGTGCTCCTTCATTTGAAGAAAGTCCAGTTTTTGAGTATCACAGATATACATTGAAGGGAAAAACAGATATTAAGGATGGAGAGATAAAGCAGATAAATTTTGTAAATAAAAATGATTTAAAGGTTGAAAAAAAATATAAGTATGATGGAGCAATTACAAGGTATTATCATTATGATAACTGGAGAAATCTGAATTATAATGATAAGGTTGAAATCTGGATTGAATTTAAAAATGAGGGTGAAATTCTTCCTGCAGGAAAGATGAAGATTTTTAAGAATGAAAAGGAAGGAAGTATTTTTATCGGAGAAAACAGAATTCCTCATACACCGGTTGGAGAAAAGGTTAGATTATCACTTGGTAATGTTTTTGATATAAAAGGAGAGAGAAAAATTATAGCACACGAAAGGATAAGTCAGCAGGTTTATAAAGACACATATGAAATTAAGATTAAAAACTTCAAAAAAGAGGATGTTTCTGTTGAAGTTATTGAACACTTATATGGAAGTTGGGAAATAACAGAAAAAAGTCATAATTATGAAAAAGAGGATGCATATACAATAAAATTTCCTGTGAAGGTTAAAGGCAGTGGAGAGGAAATAATAAGATACACAGTTATAACAAGATTTTAAAGGAGAAAAAAATGAAAAAAGTTTTAATTATTCTGTTTATAATCTTTTCCATTTCATATGCAAGGACAAAACTTGTTGCTCTTCCGGATAGAGAAATTTCTTACATCAGATTTGATGCTCCTTATACTGCTTTTGTTGAAGAAGAAAGAATACTGACACTTCAGAAAGGCATAAATCAGGTTGATTTTTCATGGAAAGGTGTGAATATTGACCAGGACTCAATAAATCTAACTTTTCTCACAAATCCTGATAAACTTAAATTGATAAGTTTAAGTTATCCACCTGAAGGAAATTCTCTTATCTGGGAAATATACAGTCCCGAAGGCGGTGAGGAAAAAGTAAGAATATCATACTTGCTTTCAAATATTGACTGTCTTTACACTTACAAAATAGTTGTTGATAAAAATGAGGAAAATATAAACTTTACATCATACATTATTTTAAGAAATTTTTCTGGAGAGGACTTTGAGAAAGGAATTGTTACACCTGAATTTGGGAAGACATTTGAAACATCAACTAAAAATGAAGAAACAAAACAGATATTGATTTATCAAAAGGATGGAATTAAATTTGAGAAGATTTTTGTTTTTGATGCTTCAAGAATGATATGGGACCCTGAAACAGCAAAAGAAAATGTTGGAATTCCTGTATATTTTGAAATAAAGAATGTAAAAGAGAGTGGACTTGGAGAATTTCCTTTACTTTTAGGAAAAACAAGAATGTTTCAAATTGAAAGTTCCGGTAGTTCAATTTTTCTTGGAGAGGACAATTTAAAATACATACCTGTTGGAGAAAGTTTTCGTCTTTATTTTGGAGATAGCAGAGATATAGTTGTAAAGCAGAAAAAAATGAAAGATACAAAAATAAATATAAGAAAAAATAATTCTGGAGATATTGTACTTTATGATACTGATGAAATTATAAGAATTGAAATTGAAAACTTCAGAGACAAGATTGCAAAAATTGAAATTCTTGAGAATATATCTGATGAATGGGATATGGAAGAAAGTACTCACAAATATGAAAAAATTGATTCAAATAATATAAAATTTGTAATTGATTTAAAACCGAAGAGTAAAGAGATTGTTGAGTTCCATTATCACAGGAGGAATTTAAGATGAAAAATAAAATA
>DAORXQ010000100.1 GCA_035371905.1 bacterium
CCATATCATCTGCTTCTTTTTTTAACTTTTTTGGCTCATCTGCTATTCTTTCAATAAATTCCATCATTTTATCTCCGGAAGGAACCCCAAAAGTTGCATCTCCATGTATCATCAA
This sequence comes from bacterium, assembly GCA_035371905.1. Taxonomy (NCBI): domain Bacteria; species bacterium. The sequence goes on from DAORXQ010000100.1 coordinate 116, forward strand.
AAAATATTTATTTCCAGTCATTTCTCTAACTAAATCAATTAATCTTATTGTTTCTTCCAAAGTCGGTGGATTTGGATGAAGAAAAATAGCATCATGTTCAAATGTTTCTGCTGTTTTTATAAATATTTCTGCCATATCTTTTCTATGTAAATTTCTTTCCTTTTCTGTCATCTGATACCATTGAGAATAATTTCTGTGTGAAGGATGAACTTTTCCAAATGCTTCCATAGTTAAGAAAAATACAAGTTCAAAATGAGGAACCCTTCCTTTAATAGGTTTCCTTTCAAGCGCATTTATAAACCTTTCTTTTGGTGTCATTTTTTTATCCGAGAGTAAATCCAATAGATGTTTTTGTCATCCAACTTACGAAAATCCACAAACCTGCTGTAACAAAACTACCACATACCATACCGAGGAAGAAAATTTTACCTTCTGAATAAACTTTTGCTCCTCCATATTTCATAATTAAAGTTTTTGCTATCCAGGCAATAAAAACAGAAAACCAGGTATGGAAAACAGGATGGGGTATACCAATAGCAAGTCCAATAGGTGATAATGGCCAACCAGGAATTCTACTCCTTGCAAATAAAATTAAAATCATCAAAAATGCTCCTATTCCTGAAAAAAGGAATTGTTTTTTTCCAAAAGTAATTGGTTCTTTAATAATGTTCATAATATAATTTGCCATAAAATTTGTTGCTCCCCCAAATTGCCATGAAGATAAATTAATTCCTCCATACTTATAAGCAAGAAAAAGTGTCATAATTGAAGAACTGAGTAAAGTAAAAATTATTGAAAGTAAAATTGCAATTACAAGTTTTTTTAAGTTAAGTTTAAAATTGTCTGCAAGTTTCAGTCCATTTGCTGTTGAAACCATTACAAGAGTTCTAATATCAGCAGCCCAGGGAAATGTTAATCCAAGAGAAACCAGTCCATTATTACCCAGTGTCTGAGAACCAAAAGTATAAATTGTTGCAGCAGAAGGTATAAGAGGAGCTCTGTAATATGCAAGTCCTGCTTGAGAAATTATTCTTGTCATTCCAAGGAAAATTAAGATAGTAATAATGGTAAAATAAATAGATGGTAGTAGTTTAAGACCTGTTCTATTAATCCACCAGATGACAAATATAAAACAGAAAACAAAACCCCAGAATGTAATTTTACTGGAAATCCCTTCATCTTCATCTTTTAATTTTCCAATGCTTTTTAAAAATATCTCTTTTAAATGTTTTCTCGCAACCCACAGACAACTTAAAGAAAGAACAATTAAAGCACCAAATGATTGAAATGCAACCTCTTGACATGCAGGGTCTGAATAAGGTAAAATCTGTCCCATTGAATATCCTGTCATCTTGAAAAAACCAGTTTCAATAACAAAAAGAAAGGCAAAGAGCCACACACTTAAAAGAACATCTTTTGGCATTAAAAAGGCAAGTCCTATAACTTCAAATCTCACAGATAAAACTAAAGCAGTCGTAAATCTAAAGATAGGAACCCATTTATATAACAATGGAGAACGGAAAACAGGGAAAAGTTTTGAAAGTCCATTTAAAGAATAAAGAATGAAAGGAATTAAAAAACCAAACCAAAAAATTTTTTCTTTTAATATTGGTCTATCCTTTTTTACTATTTCACTTGGTAATTCTGTCAAAGGGTAAATCAATCTTTCTTTTTCTATCCATTGTTTACTCAACATAATGATTAAAAAAATTGAGAGTAGATAAAATGCAATTATAAAAGAAAACCAGTTGAAAAGAGGTAATATCCATTCTTCCCATGGAATTTTCATATTTTTTGGAAGTCCTTCATAAAGATACCATATTGCATTATAGTCCTTCGGAAATAAATGTTTTGGCAAATATGGATGAATAAATTTATCCCATTCATTTACAGGAGTTGCATAATAAAAAATTCCACCAAGAAGTCCAATTAAATTCATTGTAAAACCCCAAGAAGGTATGGCACAAGCAACAATCATCATAATGTAAACAGTAATCAATTCAGGAGGGGTAAGATATAATTTTTTGATAAATTTTTTATTGAATTGATTTAAGATGCCAACAAGTAAAAAAAATAAAAAGATAGCAGCACCTGTTGAATAATCAGCAGCAAGAGCAGAACCATGAATATAAAGAACATTTAATGGTTCTCCAATTCCGATTAAAATACAAAAAATAAGACCAATTACTATACTTTTAAATGAAATCATAGAGTTTATTTTATTCATTCAAAAAAATTTTGTCAATAGCCACTTTTAGTTTAAAACATACCTAATTGATAATATTATTTTTTTATAGTAAAGGAAATGAGATGATGAAATTTAAATATAAAAACCCGATAAATGATTAAAAAGTATAATAAGTATTAAAAGAAATTTTAATATTTGGAGACCAAAATTAAAAACATATAAAAACTTGACAAAAATCTTAATATTGTTATAATAAGTATAAAAAGGATGAAAATGGCACTATATAAGAAAATAAGGGACGATATAAAGGAAAAAATAGAGAAAGGAGAATATAAAGTTGGAGAGAAAATCCCATCAATTTCAGAACTTTCAAAAATTTATAATGTAAGTGATATTGTTGTTAAGCAGGCATTGAAAGAATTAATAAAAGAAGGATTATTGATAGGGGTTCAGGGTAGGGGAGTTTTTGTTAAAGAAAAGGAAAATGAAAAAATTATTGGAGTGATTTTTACAGACATTGTAAAAAATCCATTTTTTGCTGAAATTTATACAGGTATAGAGAAGGTTTTTTCTTCTAATGGATACCATATAATTGTAGGTGTAAGTTATAACAATGTAGAGAAAGAGAAAAAGATTTTAAAAGAATTTATTGAGAGAAAAGTAAGTGGGATAATAATGACACCGACAGAGGTAAACAGAACTTCTTCAGACAATAATATCTTTTATGAATTAAAGGAAAGAAGGATTCCATTTATATTTGTAGATAGAACAATTGAAGACATAGAGACAGATTATGTCACCTCTGATAATTTTAAAGGAGGGTATATTGCGACAAAGTATTTAATTTCACTTGGTCATAGAAGAATAGGAATAATACTTGGAATAAATGCAAATACAGTAAGGGAGAGATTACAAGGATATAAAAAAGCACTTGAAGAAGAAAATATTGAATTTGACCCAATGCTTGTAAAAAGAAGTTATACAGAATTACAATATGATGAGTCAGGTTATACAAATACAAAAGAATTGCTTCATCTTAAAAATCCACCAACTGCTATTTTTGCGACAAATGACCCTATTGCTTTTGGTGTTTATAAGACATGTATTGAAATGGATATAAAAATTCCTGATGATTTATCTGTGATAGGATTTGATAAGGCACATTTCTCATCTATTTTAAATCCTGTATTAACAACAATAGAACAGAAGACAGAAGAAATAGGAGAAAAAGCAAGTGAGATTTTAATCAAAAGAATAAATGGAGATAAAAGTCCAATTCAAAAAATAATTCTTGATGTAAATATAGTAGAGGGTTTTTCATGTAAAAAATTATTTAAAAAAATAAATGTGAAAGGAGGTGCATTATGAAGAAAATTTTTCTACGCCAAAAAGAGTGGCGTATCCGACATGCCGTTTGGCGAAAAAGAGCATTTTTTCAAAACCACATGGCTTCACATTGATAGAGTTGCTTGTTGTAGTTGCTATAATAGCGATTCTTGCTGCGATGCTTTTACCTGCATTAAGCAAAGCGAGAGAAAAAGCAAGACAAGCAGTATGTATGAATAATTTAAAACAGATTGGGCAAGCATTACATATGTATATTAATGATTATGATAGTTGGTTTCCTTCTTATTTTTGCGGAGGCCCAGTTATAGGAGCATTTTATTATGATTTTTTATTGGTTAATTATACAAATCCTTCTGCAAAAGTAAAGGATTGGAATGATTATTTTACAAGAGCATATAGTAATAATAATAAAGATGGAGTGGGAAGGATTTATCAATGCCCTTCACACAGAAATATAACAACTGGGGACTGGTATAATAGAAGAAGGAGTTATTGTATTATTGAACCATCTTCTTTTAGGGGTTTTAAAAAAACTCTTCCTTCAGGAACAGTAATTGCAAGTTTTAAATATGAACAAATAAGAAGTCCAAGTTCAAAATTCTTTCTTTTTGAAAGATGTGATACAAATGTTCTTGCAACTAACTGGTCTATTTTTACTGCACCATTTGGTGTGAATGATTGTTTTACAAATGGATTAAGTACACCTTATTTAAAATTTGGAAATGTTTTATTCTGTGATGGACATGTTGAATCATATTCTCAGGAAATGGTTAAAAAACTTGCTGATTATGATTTCAAAGTAGTATTTCCTTGAATAAAAGAGGAGGGAATATGAAGATATTAAAAAATTTTGTTTTATATATGATTCTTTTTTTTAGTATTTTTTCTTTTTCTGAGGAATTCCAGGTTTCACCTTATGTAAGTCCTGAATTTCACAAAAATATACCTTGGCCAAAACAATCATTTTATCTTCAACCATGGAGAAGTTATATGGAGACAGTTAGAGGAAAGGAATTTCTTGAAGGTATTGGTATTGCTTATAATTTCCCTTGGGCAGTAGGGGATAATGAAACTGCTTTAAAAATTCTTTCAAATAGTGGATTTAAAAATATAAGATTTGAGATTGGATGGAGTAATGTTGAATGGGATGAGAAAAAACTTAAAAATGAGGAAAAACTTATAGATGTTTTTAAAATCTGCAAGAAATATGGTATAAAGCCATTAATTTTATTGAATGCACATCATGGTTATCCCTGTCCTATGAAATATATGAATGGAGAGGTTCTTGAGGATGTAAGTATAGGAAGCAAAGAAATAAAGATAAAGGTACAGGGAGAGATAAAAGAAGGATATACTGCACTAACAAATTTAAAAGGGAAAGACCCATCACATGCTGCATATGACATATTCATAACAAAATACCAAGAAGAGACAGCAAGTTTAAGTAGACCATTACCAAATGATTTTAAAAAAGGTGATAAAATTCAGTTAAGGATATACAAATATTTACCTGCACATCCAGTAGGAACACCTGAATTTGAGGAAATGGCAGATGGATGGATGAAGTATGTAAAACTTGTTTGTGATATGTTAAAAAAGGCAGGCCTTGAGGATAAGGATTTTGAACTTGAAATATGGAATGAATTATCTTTTGGTTCAATGTTTATAGCAGACCATGGAATAAATTTTTATTATGACCCTCCAAAGGTTAAATTCTCTGGTGATTTTTTGAAAAAGGGAGGACATGCATGGGAAATAGGCAAAAGAACAGTTGATTATGTAAAAGAAAATTATCCAGGAACAAGGGTTATATGGGGATTTTCAAATACAACATTTTATCACACATCTATTTTACAACTTCCGCCAAAAATAGATGGTCAGTCATATCATCCATATGGAACAGGTAAAAGAGTTGTCTCAAAAGATTATCCTCCAAAAGATAGGTATTCATGGTATATT
>DAORXQ010000101.1 GCA_035371905.1 bacterium
AAAAAAATTATTAACTTATCATATTCTGAAAACTATTTAAAAAGGTTCTGTGAAGTTTTAAATCTGGACGAAAAATATCTGATTTACGAAGAGAAAAAATTTGATGATTTTGACGTAAATATAATTGCAGGTGATATAAATTTAAAAAGGCCTCAAAAAGATATGCAGTTTATATTTGTAAATGAAAGACCTGTTTATGATTATGTTTTATCATCTGCAGTAAACAATTTTTATCAATCAATCTTTTTCTCTGAATTTTTTCCTGTTTTTTCTCTTTTCCTAAAAGTCCCTTCCGAAAATATTGATGTTAATATCCACCCAGCAAAAAGAGAAATAAAAAGTGAATCTGAAATAGCCAGAAAAATTGTTGAATTACTTAAAGAAATCCTTAGAAAAGGTAAAGTTAAAACAATAGAGGTTGAAAAAAAATATGAAGAGGCAAAAAAGGAATTAACGGATGAAGAGAAAATAAAAGAGAAAAACAATATATTTATTGAAACAGAAAAAAATAGTGAAGAACTTTTTATTTTAGAAAAAAAGGAAGAGTTTTTAAAAGAAAAAATAAAAAAATCTTCTTTCATTGGAATTTTTAAGTTCAAATATTTAATTTTTGAAGTTGAAAATAATTTGTTGATAATTGACCAGCACGCTGCCATGGAAAGAATTGTTTATGAAAAATTTATAGATGAAGTAGAAAAGGGTAATCTTCAAATTCAACAACTATTAACCCCTGTAATTATTGATTTAAATCCAGAAGAAATGACAATCTATGAAAAAACTGAAAAAATTCTTGAAAAATATGGGTTTTTAACTACAAGATGGAGTGAAAATAGAATAGCAATACACGGATATCCTTTTTTGATAAAAGATATAGAATTTGCGATAAGAAATATACTCGGAGAAAAAGATGTTAAAAAATATGAAAAAGAAGATATAGCAAAAAGAGCATGCAAAGTTTCCATTATGGCTGGAGAAAAAATATCTGAAAAAGAAGCAAGATATATTGTTGAAAAATTATCTGAATGTAAAAATCCTTTTGTCTGTCCCCACGGTAGACCTGTTGTAATTGAAATAAGTGAGAGATTTTTAGACAGTCAATTTTCAAGATAGATTATCTTGAAAAAATTTGATGGAATTACTATTTCGTGTTAAAACAAGTTTTATGAATACAAGAAAAATAATTGCATTTATTTTATCCATAACCTTTACTATTTTGGGGAATGAATTTAAAAAACTTGCTATAAATGAGAATGAAAGAGTTATTGTCTTTGCACCTCATCCTGATGATGAAATTATTGGTTGTGCAGGTCTGATTTCTTCTGTTATTGAAAAAAATGGAGAAATCTGGATTGTATATTTAACAAATGGGGACCATAATCAGATTACATTTAAAGTATATGAAAAAAAACCAATTCTGACACCTTCAGATTATATAAAACTTGGAGAGAAAAGAAGAAATGAATCAACAAATGCAACCTCTATTTTGAAAGTTAATAAAAATAATCTTATTTTTCTTGGATATCCAGATTTTGGTACATTAAAAATATGGAAGGAATTCTGGGGTAATACAAAACCTTTTAGAAGTTTTTTGACAAGAGCAAATTCTGTTCCCTATCAAGAAAATTATTCTTTTGGTAAACCTTATAAAGGAGAAAGTATTGTTTCAGATATTGAAAAAATTGTAAAAGAAATTAATCCAACAAAAATATTCATAACACCCCCTATTGATTTAAATGTTGACCACAGAGCACTTTTTAACTTTGTAAATCTTGCACTCCTAAATATATATAGTGATTCTACTTTTCCTGAAATTTACTGTTATTTAGTTCATTTTAAAAACTGGCCTCAACCTATAAAGTATAATCCAGAAATAGAACTACTTCCTCCTGATTCTTTAAAAAATCTTTTTGAATGGTATATATTGGAAATAGGAAAAGAACAAACAGAAAAGAAATACACCTGTTTAAACTGTTTTAACTCTCAAATCATTCTAAAAAAATCATGGTTTTATTCATTTGTAAGAACAAATGAACTTTTTTACAGATTATTTTATGATGTCATTAAGAATAATACAGAAATAAAATTTGAAAGTGAAAAAGAAGAATTTGAAAATAACAAAAAACAGTCAATCCCATTTAGTATTGTTATGCAAAAAAACAAAGATGAAATTTTATTTATTCTTTTACACAGAAAAAAATTAGTAGAAAAAGTTGATTACATTTTTTATTTATATCCCTGGAAAAAAAATATAAATTTTGGTATAATGCCAAAAATAAAGTTAAAAGTAAGCACAGAAAGAGGTATTTTAATTGATAAAACCCTTTCAAAAAAATATAGAATTCAATTAAATAAAGAATTAGACGGATTGAATTTTAAAATAGATACAAAAGAACTTGGAAATCCTGATTATCTCTTTTTCTCATCGGAAATCTCCATAAATGATATGATTCATGATTTTATTCCGTGGAGGATTATAAAGATTGAAAAAGATTAATATTAAATTTTTAAAAAACGAGTGGCAAAAAGAATTAAAAGTTCTAAAAAAAAATCCATTAAAAGTATCTCTCTCCTTTACAACTGGCGTTTTTATTGGTTTTACACCTACAATTGGTTTTCAAACAATTTTAAGTTATTTGGTTTCAAGATTAATTGGTGGGAGTTTCATAATCATGTTTATTGGTTCTTCTATCCCAACCGGAATTCCATATCTTATCCCATTTACCTATTATGGATGCTATAAAGTTGGGCTATTAATCACTAAAACTCACCCGGTTTTTACTCTATCGGAATTCAAAGAAATAAAGAGTTTTTTATCGTGGATTATTATAGATATTGGAAAACCTTTAATTTATGGATGTTTAATATGTGGAATAATTGGCTGGATTGTTTCATTCCTGATTATTTATTCAATATTAAAATTCAGGAATAAAAAGTTTTTTTCTGTATTTTTAGGTGTTTTATGGGAATGGTTTATTATCCCTTCTTTCTTTTATTTTATTTTTAAAAATAAAAAGATACTTGAATATGTCTTTCCTAAAAATAAATTTCTTTCACTTTTTATTTTCATTTTGTATTTTATTTCTGGATTAATTTTAACAGTTTTATCCTTTTATTCTTTACATAAAAAAGGGAAGGGAACTATAATGCCTGTAATGCCAACAAAAAAACTTGTAACAGATGGAGTTTATTCATATTGCAGAAATCCTATGTATCTGGGATATTCATTTTTATATTTTGCATTTGCTTTTCTTTTAAAAAACATATGGTTTTCTTTTATATCCATCGGAATTTTCATTTTTATATTTGTTCTCGCTAAAGTTTTTGAAGAAAAAAAATTATATGAAAGATTTGGTGAAGAATATCTAGAATATAGAACAAATACTCCCTTTATTATGCCGTTAAAAATTTTATGTTATTATAGAAGAAACTCACTTTTTTATTTCTTCTATTTGTGTTTTATCCTCTGTATTTTTATTTTTCTGTTTAACTTCTATCTTTTAATATGCTTATTATCAAAATAAAATTTTTTCATTTAAAAACCTTACCTGTTTCTTTTGCCCATAAAAGTAAATCAAGTTCGTCAGGTTTAATCTTTATTTTTTTTGAAAAATTAATAAATTTTTTTTCAATTTCAATATATTTTTTTTTAGTTAATGTTTCAGGAATTTTTTCTATTATTCTAAAATTTTTTAAATTTTTTAAAATATGCCTGTCAAGAATTGCAATATTATCTCCAAGACCTATATTTCTTAAAAAATGACTTGCTTCCTTCATACCAAATCCTTTTATATTTTTAACAAGAATTTCTCTTAAGAGATGTATATCTTTACAGGTCTTTATTAAATCTTTTAAATTACTTTCAAAAAATTTTTTTCTTGCCAGAATAATATATTTTGCCTTCTTTTTATTAAATCTCACTTTTTTTAATTTTTCTGATATTTCACTTTCATGCCCATAAAAAAGTAAATTCTCTTTTTTCAAAGTTTCTATCGCCTGCCAGCAAATTTCTGCTTTTGATTGAGGAGTTAAAATACAAAAGGAAAGTTCTGCAAAAATATCTTCAATATTTTTATTTAGATTATCTTTAAATTCTTTTATTCTTTTTTTTATTTCTGGTTTGATTTTTTTGTACAGTTTTTTTAAATCTTCTTTTGATTCCATTTTTCATAAAATAAAAATGTCTCTGGCAACACCTACTCTCCCACCTCCTCTCAGAGGCAGTACCATCGGCGTCGGGAGGCTTAACGACCGTGTTCGGGATGGGAACGGGTGTTGCCCTCCCGCCATGGTTGCCAGAGACACTATAATTATACCCAAATTTTTTTTATTTGTCAATAACAATTTTAAAAAATTCAGGAACGAGGATGGTATTTCTTGTATATCTCTTTTATTTTTTTTCTATTTAAATGTGTATATATTTCTGTTGTTGCAATTGATTTATGCCCGAGTAATTCCTGAACAATTCTTAAATCAAGTCCTCTTTCAAGTAAATGTGTTGCAAAAGTATGTCTTAAAGTATGTGGTTTAACATTTTTTTCAATTCCAGCATATTTTGCATATTTTTTAACTATCTTCCATACACTCTGTCTTGAAATTTTTTTACTTTGGTTATTAAGAAATAAATATTCATTGTCAACAGTTTTTCTTTGATTTAAATATTCTTTAATTATTTCTGTTGTAATATTATTTAAAAGGGCGATTCTTTCTCTATTTCCTTTGCCTCTTACTTTTACAAAACCACTTTCTAAATTTAAATCGCTTATTTTTAAGTTGCATAATTCAGAAATTCTCAAACCAGAACTATAAAAAAGTTCAAGAATTGCTAAATTCCTCAAATGTTTTCTTGAAATCTTGTTAACATTTAATAATTTTTTAACTTCTTCTTCCGTCAAAACATCGGGTAATTTTTTTTCTATCTTAGGACTTTCAATACTAATTTCAGGATTTTTTATATATCCTCTTGCTACAAGAAATTTGTAAAAATTTCTCACTCCTGATATTATTCTGACAATACTTGTTGATGAGTAGTTTTTTCTTTTTAAATATATTATAAAGGAAGTAAAAATTTCATAATTGAGTTTATTGATGTTAATTTTTTTTTCTTCAATAAATGCTTTGAATTTGTAAAGGTCATTTTTATATGCACTGACTGTATTTAAAGAAAGATTTTTTTCAATAAGTATATGATTGATAAACATTTCTATCATTTCTTCAAATGTCATTTATTCATCCTTTCTTTTACAAGTTTTTCAAATTCTTCCTCTGTTATAATTTTTATCCCGAGTTGTTGGGCTTTCTGTAATTTTGAACCGGGTTCACTACCGCATATAAGATAATCAGTTTTTTTTGAAACAGAATCGGTTACTTTTCCTCCAAGTTTTTTAATATAATCCTGTATTTCATTTCTTGAATAATTTTTTAATGTTCCAGTAATTACAAATGTCAAACCTGAAAGAATATCTTTTTTTTCTTCTG
>DAORXQ010000102.1 GCA_035371905.1 bacterium
GTGATGGAAGTTTTGTAAATAAAAATTTTCCTGTAAAAGTTTTTGGGAAAAATGGAGATGGATTTTTTTCAGATGCAAAAGAAGTTTCTGCAGGAAGAAATCATACAGTTATCTTGAGTAAAAATGGAGAAGTTTTTGTTATGGGAAGTAATGTTTTTGGTCAACTCGGCAATAAAATTTTAAAAAAAATAAATTTCCCAATAAGTATACTTGTTGGAGAAGAAACTTTAAAAAATGTAAAGGAAATTTCAGCATCGGGAAGTTATTCTGTTGCTTTATTAAAAAATGGAACCTTATATCTATGGGGTACAAATGAAGGATTTCTGGATGACAAAACAAAAAATGTAAAAATTTTCACTCCTATCGTTATTGCCAGATTTGCTGAATAAATAAATTATATTAAACAAAATTAAACCCCTTTATTTGTTGGAATAATTGCTATATAATAAAATGATACCTGTAAATCTTTTAAATTTTAAAGTTGAAAAATATAAATGGGAGGAAAAATGAGAAGTGATAATATAAAAAAGGGATATGTTAGAGCACCTCACAGAAGTTTATTAAAAGCAATTGGCTTAACAGATGAAGAGATAGAAAGACCGATTATAGGAATTGCAAACTCTGGAAATGAAATAATTCCAGGACATATACATCTGAATAGAATTACAGAAGCAGTAAAAGCAGGAGTAAGAATGGCAGGTGGAACTCCTGTTGAATTTGGTGTTATAGGAGTTTGTGATGGAATTGCAATGGGTCATATCGGGATGAAATACAGTTTAGTTTCAAGAGAAACTATTGCTGATAGTGTTGAAATAATGGCACAGGCACATCAATTTGACGGAATTGTTATGATAGCAAGTTGTGATAAGATTGTACCCGGAATGTTAATGGCTTTATTAAGATTAAATATTCCAGGAATTTTTATTAGTGGTGGGCCTATGTTATGCGGAATTCTACCTGATGGAAAAGAAATTGATTTAATAAGTGTTTTTGAAGGTATTGGAAAATTTTTGAATAAAGAAATAACAGAAGAACAACTGAAATTAATTGAGGAAAGAGCATGTCCTGGAGCAGGAAGTTGTGCAGGAATGTTTACAGCAAATTCAATGAACTGTTTATCGGAAGCACTTGGACTTGCTTTACCTGGAAATGGAACAATACCAGCTGTTGATGCAAGAAGAATAAGATTAGCAAAATATACAGGCATGAAAATTGTTGAACTTGTCAATAAGAACCTAAAACCCCTTGACATTATAAAATTTGAAAGTTTTAAAAATGCAATTGTAGTTGATATGGCTATTGGAGCCTCCACTAATACAGTTCTTCATCTACCCGCAATTGCAAATGAAGCAGGAATTAAACTTGACCTTGAAATTTTTGATAAATTAAGCAGAATTACCCCTAATATTTGTAAACTCTCTCCTGCATCAAATCAGCATATCCAAAATCTTGATAGAGCGGGCGGAATCTCAGCAGTTATGAAAGAACTAAGTAAAAAGGGATTGATTGAAGAAGGTTGTTTGACAGTAAGTGGTAAAAAAATTGGTGATATAATAAAAAGAGCAGAAATATATGACAGAAATGTTATAAAAGATATTAAAAGTCCTTATATGAAAGAAGGTGGAATTGCTATTCTTAAAGGTTCTCTTGCTCCCTCCGGTGCAGTAGTTAAACAATCAGCGGTGAAAGAAAATATGCTCAAGTTTACAGGAAAAGCAATTGTTTTTGATTGTGAAGAAGATGCTATGAATGCAGTAATTGAAGGTAAAATAAAAGAAGGTGTGATAGTTATAAGATATGAAGGTCCTAAAGGTGGTCCAGGAATGAGAGAAATGCTTTCAATAACTTCAGCAATAAGCGGAAAAGGGTTAGAAGAAAAAGTTGCTTTAATCACAGATGGAAGATTTTCAGGAGGTACAAGAGGACCCTGTATTGGACATGTAAGTCCTGAAGCAGCAGAAGGAGGTCCGATTGCTTATGTAAAAAACGGAGATATTATTGAAATAAATATACCTGAAAGAAAAATAGAATTAAAGGTAAGTAAAGATGAAATGGAAAAGAGAAAAAAAGAAATGAAAATTTTAAAAAAAGAATTAAGAGGAGTGCTTGCAAGATATGCAAAACTTGTTAAATCGGCAAATACAGGAGGGATACTTGAATGAAAGGACTTGAAAAAGAAATTGCAAAAAAGGGAATTATAAGTGAGGCAGTTAAAAAGATAGCAAAAGAGGAAGGACTTGAAGAAGAAGAACTTGCAAAAAAAGTAAGTGAAGGGAAAATCATCATTTTAAAACATAAAGATAAAGTTGTTGGTATTGGGGAAGGATTAAGAACAAAAATAAATGCGAATATTGGGACATCTCCCGATGTCTGTGACATAAAACTTGAGTTAGAAAAATTAAAGATTGCTGAAAAATATGGAACAGATACAGTTATGGATTTAAGCACAGGAGGAAATATTGATGAAATAAGAAAAAAAATTTTAAAAGAAAGTAATGTCCCAGTGGGAACAGTTCCGATTTATCAGGCAGGGATAGAAGCGATAAAGGAAAAAGGTGGAATAATAAAGATGAATGAGGATAAAATTTTTGAAACAATAGAAAAACAAGCAGAAGATGGAGTAAGTTTTGTTACAGTTCATTGTGGAGTAAATTTAAAGACAATTGAACGACTTAAAAAAAATCCAAGAAAAACACTTGTTGTAAGCAGAGGAGGGGCTTTTCTTATTTCATATATACTTGCAAATGAAAAAGAAAATCCATTATATAAAAACTTTGATAGATTAATAGAAATTGCAAAAAAATACGACCTTGTTTTAAGTTTAGGAGACGGATTAAGACCGGGAGGACTTATTGATTCAACAGACATTTCTCAAATTGAAGAATTACTGACTCTTGGAGAATTAACAAAATATGCATGGGAAAATAATGTACAGGTTATAATTGAAGGACCTGGGCATATACCAATAAATGAAATTGAAAGTAATGTTTTAATAGAGAAAAAGATATGTAAAGGTGCTCCTTTTTATGTCCTCGGACCAATTGTAACTGACATTGCTCCGGGTTATGACCATATCACTTCTGCAATTGGAGGTGCAATTGCTGCATGGAAAGGAGCGGATTTCCTTTGTTATGTTACTCCGAGTGAACATCTATCATTGCCCGGGGTTGAAGAGGTAAAAGAAGGAGTTATTGTTGCTAAAATTGCTGCTCATATAGGAGATATAGGGAAGGGTATTAAAAAAGCGATTGAAATTGATTTTTCAATGGATATAGCAAGAACTAAAAGAGACTGGGAAAAAGAGAAGGAAATAGCAGTTGATAAAGAAAAATTTGAAAAATTAAGAAAAAAATTTCCTATCAAAGAAAAAGATGTATGTACGATGTGTGGAAAATATTGTGCAATAAAAATTGTTGAAAAATATCTTGGTACAAAAGTGATATGTTAAAATGAGAAAAATAAGAAAATACGGTGAAGAAATTTTAAGGAAAAAGGCAGAATCAGTAAAAAACATAGATGAAAAAATCGTTAAATTAATAAAATCAATGAAAGAAACTCTTTTACATTTCAAAGGAATTGGACTCGCTGCTCCTCAAGTTGGGGTATCAAAAAGAATTTTTATAGCACACGACAAAGAAAACAATAACTTAATAACAGTTATAAATCCAGAAATAATTGATACCAAAGGAGAACAAATTGACATAGAAGGTTGTTTAAGTTTTCCTGAAATCTACTTTTCAATAAATAGAAATAAAATTGTAGTTATTAAAGGATTAAATGAAAAAGGAAAAGAAATTGTATTAGAAGGAAGAGATTTAATGGCAAGATGTTTCCAGCACGAAATTGACCATCTGAATGGAGTTCTTATTATTGACTATGCTACAGAAGAAGAAAAAAAATACTATAGAGAAAAACTTAAAAAGTTGAATAAAAATAAAACCTGAAATTAAAAAAATTCGGGGTGTCCGGATTTGAACCGGAGGCCCCTTGGTCCCGAACCAAGTGCTCTACCAGGCTGAGCCACACCCCGTAAATATGCGGCCAGCCCGACTTGAACGGGCAACTCTCGGGTCCGCAACCCGATGTTCTATCCATTTGAACTATGGCCGCTGATATAAATTATACCTTTCTATAATTAAAGAAATTATCTCCATAAATATCAATCCCAACTATTGCAGGAAATTCATATACTTCAAGTTGATAAATTGCTTCTGGTCCTAATTCTTCAAAAGCCAACAACTTTATTCCTTTCACAAATTGACTTAAATAAGCACCACACCCACCATAAGTAATAAAATAAACCGCTTTAAATCTTTTAAATGCTTTTACTATTTCTTTTCCTCTTTCTCCTTTTCCCATAGTTCCTTTTAAACCAAGTTTTAACAAAGGGATTGTCAGATTATCCATTCTCTCACTCGTTGTAGGACCAATTGAACCAACTATTTTTCCCTCAGGAGTAGGAGAAGGACCTGTATAATAAATTAATTCATTTTTTATCTCTATAGGAATATTTTTTTTCAAGTTTATAATTTCAATCAATTTTTTATGTGCCGCATCCCTTGCTGTTAAAATTTTCCCATTTATTAAAACATAATCTCCTGCTTTAAGTTTTTTTAAATCTTTTTCATTTTTCAATGGGAAATATATTTTTTTCATATTTCAAAACTCCCCATTCTGTGAGCCCAACAGCATAAATTTACAGCAACAGGCAAACCTGCTATATGAGTTGGATAAGTTTCAATTTTTAAATCAAGTGCTGTAACATTACCACCAAATCCTGAAGGTCCTATTTTTAACTTGTTTATTTTAAAAAGAATTTCTTTCTCCCAATCTCTGTATTTGGAATTTTCATCTCCAATTTTACTCAAAGCATATTTTGAAAGCAACGCTGCTTTCTCAAAAGAACCACCAATTCCAACACCAATAAAAACAGGTGGACAGGGAGAACTACCTGCTTTTTCCACTGTTTCAATTATAAAATTTTCTATACCCATTTTTCCTTCTGAGGGATTAAGCATCTTTAATCTGCTTTTATTCTCTGAACCGAAACCCTTTGCAATTATTGTAAACTTTAATTTATCACCCTCATTCACCAAGTAATGAATAATACATGGAGTATTATTTCCTGTATTCTCTCTTTCTATTGCACTCACCACAGAATTCCTTAAAAAACCTTTTTTACTCCCTTTTTCAACCCCTTTGTTTATTATCTCTGTAAGGTCTTTATATATACCTTTCTCAATTTTTACATTTATCCCTATTTCTGCAAATATAATTGCAAGTCCAGTATCCTGACATAAAGGAATTCTTTCTCTTTCAGCAATTTCAATATTTTTAAGTATGATTTCTAAATATTTTCTGGAATACTTCTCTTTTTCGTTTTCATAAGCAATTTTAATATATTTTTTCACCTCTTCAGGCAGTTTATAATTAATCTCTATAATTGTTTCACATATT
>DAORXQ010000103.1 GCA_035371905.1 bacterium
AAACATTAAGTGTTATTACAGATGAGGAAATAAAAAAAATTGATGACTATTTTGAAAAAGCTAAAGAAAAAGGAGAAAAGGCAGAAGGAAAAAAGGAGATAATAGAAGAAAAAGGGAAACCCGAAAAAGAAGAAAAATTAAAAGAAGAAGTAATAAAAAAAGAAATTATTTTAACGGGGAAAGAGAATATAAAAGAGTTATCAGAAAAAATCCAGATACAATCTACTGAAATACAAAAGTTCCTGCTTGAACAAAAAATAATTGTCAATATCAATCAAACTCTTAGAAAAGATATAATCCAAAAAATCTGTGAAAATTTCAACTTTATTCCTGTATTTAAAGAAGAACAACAACCTAAAATTTTAGAAAAAACAGAAAAAGAAGAGAAACCAATATATGTTAAAAGAGCACCTGTAGTTACTGTTATGGGACATGTAGACCATGGAAAAACAACAATACTTGATAAAATAAGAAACAGTAAGGTTGCGGAAAAAGAATTCGGTCAGATTACTCAAAAAATAGGTGCATATAAAGTTAATTTACCCGAAGGTTCAATTGTCTTTCTTGATACTCCTGGACATGAAGCATTTACAGCGATGAGAGCAATGGGAGCTAAAATTACAGATATAGTAGTTCTTGTTGTTGCTGCTGATGAAGGAGTAAAACCACAGACAATTGAAGCTTTAGACCACGCTAAATCTGCTAATGTACCTATAATAGTTGCCATAAATAAAATTGACAGACCAAATGCAAATCCAGAAAAAGTTAAACAGCAACTTTCTGAATATGGATTAATTCCAGAAGAATGGGGAGGAAATACAGTTTATGTAAATGTTTCTGGATTAACAGGACAAGGAATAAATGATTTACTTGAAATGATACTTCTTGTTGGAGAAATGCTTGAATTAAAAGCAATTATAAACTGCAAATGTAATGGAACTGTCATTGAATCTTCAGTTGATAAATTCAGAGGTCCTGTAATAAGTGTACTTATTGAAAATGGAAAATTAAAAGTTGGAGACCCTTTTATTGTTGGTAGTACCTGGGGAAAAGTAAGAGCAATTATTGATGAGTGGGGTAAAAGATTAAATGAAGCAGGTCCATCTACTCCTGTTGAAATACTTGGTGCTCATGAAATAGCAATTCCGGGAGAAAAATTTAGAGTAGTTGATTCGGAAAAAGAAGCAAAGGATTTTTCAGAGAAATTAAAAAGGGAAAAAGAAAGTATTGTAATCCCGGTAAAAAGATTGACATTAAAAGACCTTTATGAAGAAATAAAAAAAGGAGAGGTGAAAGAATTAAATGTTATTTTAAAAACTGACTTTTATAATTCAATAGATGCAATTAAAAATGTTTTTAACAAAATTCCACAGAATGAAATAAAAATTAATATAATTCATGCTGGAACTGGACCTATAAGTGAATCAGATGTTTTACTTGCTTCTGCTTCCAATGGTATTGTTCTTGGATTTAAGGTTCCTGTAGAACCAAAAGCAAAAGAACTTGCAAAAAAAGAAAATATTGAAGTTAGAACTTATGAATTAATATATGATATTGGAGATGATATTATAAAAGCAATAGAGGGAATGCTTGAACCGGAAATAAAAGAAGAAATGGTTGGTCAGGCACTTGTAAAAAAAGTTTTTAAACTTGCAAAAAACAATATAGTTGCTGGTTGTGTAGTAGTAAGTGGTAAAGTAGTAAAAAATTCAAAAATTAAGATAGTAAGAAACGGAAAAGTTATTTTTGAAGGAAATTTAACAAGTTTAAAAAGATTTAAGGATACCGTAAATGAAGTAAATTATAATAATGAATGTGGTATTGGAATTGACAATTTCTATGAATTTCAGGAAGGAGATATAATTCAATCTTTTATTACTATTGAGGTGCCCAGAAAATTAAAAGGAGGGTAAAATATGAATTGTGTATTTTGTAAAATTATAAATAATGAGATAAAAAGTGATAAAATTTATGAAGATGATGATATGGTTTGTATAAGAGATATAAATCCACAGGCACCCGTTCATATACTTATAATTCCCAAAAAACATATAGAAAAACTTTACGAAGTAGAAGATACATTTCTCCTGGGGAAAATGCTAAAAATTGCCTGTCAAATCGCAGAAAAAGAAGGGATAAAGGATTCTGGTTTTAGGATAGTAATTAATACTAATAGAAATGCAGGACAGAGTGTAGACCATATTCATGTTCATCTTATAGGCGGAAGAATAATGATGTGGCCACCGGGGTAATAAAATGAAAAAAATAATTAAAAATCTAATTTTATTTTCCTTTATGTTTTTCATTTTTGTTTCCTGTACAAAAAAGAAAAACGAAGAAATTATTTCTAAAGATGAAAAGATTGCTGAATTTTCATTAAAACACTTTTCAAAAAATTATTCGATTACTTTGATTGGAGAAAGTGCCGAAATAACAGAAAATAAAAATACTAAAATTTCTGCACCTAATTTATCATTAAAAACAGATAAAGAAATTATAGAGATTAAAACTGATAAAGAAGGTAAAGGTGAAATAAAAATTGATCCGGAAAATAAAAAACTTAAAGAGATTATGATAACAGGAAAAGTGATTATTTTATATAAGGATAAAACTACTGAAAATGTAACAATGGAAATCACCTGTGGAAAAGTTAGTTATATTGATGAAAAAAGAGAAATGATTTTTGAAGAAAAACCGTTAATAAAAAGAGGAAAAAATAAATTTTCGGGAGAAAAAGTAATTTACAATATTGATAATAATACAATAGAAATAAAAGGGAATGTACATGTTGAAATTGTACCTGAAGAAAAAGTTTCTAAATAATGTTTTCCTTTTTTTCATGTGTATAAATTATTTTATTTTTGCTGAAGAAGAAACAATATTTATAAAATTACTTGAAGGAAATACTGTTAAAGAAATTGAAATAGAGGAATATATTTCTGGTGTAGTTGTAAAAGAAATGGGAGAAAATTGGCCAGTTGAGGCATTAAAGGCACAGGCAGTTGTTTCAAGAACTTATTTAATATGGAAAATAAGTACAAACAAAAGAAATTATTATCATATTGAAAATTCAATAAACCACCAATTATATAAAGATTGTAAAGATGAAAAAATAAAATCCATATTACTTGAAACAAAAGGAGAAGTTTTATTGACAGAAAATGAAAAAATAGTTCCTGTTTTTTTTCACGCATGTTCAGGTGGTATAACTGCAAATCCTTCTGATGTCTGGAAGGGGAAATATCCTTTAAATTATTCAGTTATAGATCCGTATTCAGAAGATAATCCTTTTTCTTACTGGGAAAAAAATATTTCAAAAAATTACCTTTCAAAAATTTTAGGATGTTCAATAGAAAAAATTGAAGTAATTGAAAGAGACCAAACTAATAGAGTAAAACTTTTGCAAATTACAACAAAAAATGGTAATATAAAATTAAGAGGAACAGAATTTAGAGAAAAAATTAATCAAAAAACAGAGGTTTATTTTAATAATCCTTATATAATTCCCAGTACACTGTTTGAAGTTCGGGACAAAGGAGATTCTATAACTTTTATTGGTAAAGGTTATGGACATGGTGTAGGGCTTTCTCAATATGGTGCAAAAAAAATGGCAGAAATTGGATTTGACTATAAAGACATATTAAAATTTTATTTTCCTGGGTTAAAAATAAAAAAAATTTATTAAATGAGAAGGAGAAAAAATGGATATAAAAATTTATTCAGAAGTAGAAATAAATAAAGAATTTGAAGATTACATAAAGGAAAAAATTGAAAAGTTAAAAAAATTTGTATTTGATGATGGATATGCTGAATTTTACATAAAAAAAGATGGGCCTTTATTTTTAACAGAGATTTATTTACATTCAAAAAATATAAAAGTTTTTCTAAAAGAAAAAGATAACGATGTAAATAAAAGTGTTGAAAATTTACTGGACAAAGCAAAAGTAAAGTTAAGAAAATTACATGATAAAATTGTAAACAAATAAAAAAGGAGGAAAAAAAATGAAAATAGTTGATTATTTAAAAGAAGATTGTATTATTACTAATCTCAAAAGTAGAGATAAAAAGGGAGTATTAAGAGAAATAATAAAAACACTTGAAAAAAATGGATATGTGAAAGATAGCGAAAAAATATTGGAAACAGTTATGGATAGAGAAAAACTTGGTTCAACAGGTATTGGACAGGGAATTGCAATTCCTCATGCAAAAACAGACCAGATAAATGATATTATATGTGCACTTGGACTTTCACAAACAGGAGTGGATTTTGATTCTCTTGACGGAGAACCTGTTTATATAGTATTTCTTGTTCTTGCACCGACAAAATCTATAGGTCAACATTTAAAAACTCTTGCAAAAATAGCAAGATTACTGAAAGACAAAGTTTTCAGGAATGCTTTAAGAAACTGTAAAACACCAGAAGAAGCAATTAAAATCATAAAAGAAGATGAAGAAAAATTGAATAGTCTATCTTAAAAAAATTAAAAAATGAAAAAAATAAAAGGAATTCCAGCTTCCCCAGGGTTTGCTATTGGAAAAGCAAGAAAGGTGAATGATGATTTTTTTTCTTTTAGTGAAATAAAAAAAATAAAAGAAGAAGATGTAGATGAAGAAATTAAAAGATTTCATGAAAGTATTACCAAGACAGAAAATGAAATTCAGCAAATTATAAACAACATAAAGAAAATAACAGATAAGGAATATGCAGAAATTTTTTCTTTTCATCTTTCTATCCTTAGAGATAAAAATTTAATGGAGCGAATAGAAAAGATTATAAAAAGAGAAAGGGTTTCTGCTGAAACAGCCGTAAAGAAATTTGTTGTTAATTTGAATAAGGAATTTTCTGAAAATAATCTTAAAACAAGGAAAAAAGAAATACTGGATATTTTTGAAAGAATAATTGCAAATTTAATTAAAAAAAATGACAGATTAAAAGATATAAAAGATGGAATTCTTGTGGCAAATGATCTTTCTCCAACACAGACTGTTTCAATTGATAAAAAATATATAAAGGGCTTTGTGATTTCTATGGGAACAGAAACATCTCATACCGCTATAGTAGCAAAAGCCCTTGAAATTCCTGCAGTTGTTGGGATAAAAGAAAATATTGAGGAGATAAAAGATGGTGACACAATTTTAATTGATGGTTATGAAGGTACTGTAATAGTCAATCCCACTCAAATAGAAATTGAAAAGGTAAAAAGTAAAGAAAAGGAAATTAGAAAATTCAGGAAAAAAATATATATTTTGAAAGGTAAAAAAACCATAACTTCTGATGGAAAAGAAATAAATTTATATGCAAATATTCAACTACCTGAGGAAGTTGAAACTGCTTTAAAGTATGGAGCAGAAGGGATTGGTTTATTCAGAACAGAGTATCTTTACTTAAAAAGAAAAGATTTACCAACGGAAGAAGAACAATTTCTTTCATAT
>DAORXQ010000104.1 GCA_035371905.1 bacterium
CAAGGGCAGGAAGTAACATCCCTGCAAGTATCGCTATTATCGCAACTACAACAAGCAATTCTATAAGAGTAAACCCTCTTTTTTCCATTTCTTCACCTCCTTTCAAATTTTATTTTACCTTGAACTTAAATACTTTTTCAATACCTGAATTAACATCTCTTACATAAAGTTGATAATCTCCTTTTTCTTCATTTAACGAAAGTGGTATTAAATATTTCAATTCTCCTTTTTCTGCAACAAGATTTTTATTGTATGCTTCCTTATTTTTTCCATCCTTGTAAATCTCTATTCTTAATACATGTTTTCCTGCTTTTCCTGTATCTGTTCTTACTTTAAGATTAATTTGTATATTATCTCCTTGTGTATATTCTGTTTTTAAGTTTCCATCAATTCCAACAACTTTGTAAGGCAAAATTGAATATACCTTAACATTTCCTGGTTTTAAAATATCTTCAAAATTATCTGTATTTCCAACATATTTTTTATTTCTTAAATCATATATGTGTGCTTTTTTCTCTGTTTTTATTTTCACTTTTGTTTCTTTTATTATTTCTGGCATATATGCAAAATAAATGTTTTCTCCATCTTTATAATATAATCTTTCACCTAAATTTACTGGTTTTTCTCCTTCATATATTTCAACTCTCTTTTTCAAACCGGCATTTTCAAGGATTTTCTCAAATATACTCTGTACTGTTAATACATAATCCCTTTCTCCTTTTTCCTCTTCTATAACCTCACCTGCAACACCTCTACCTTTCATTCCAGCATAGTCAGAAATTTCAAGATTTAGATATATACCCTTCCCTTTTCCATAATTGTTAAATATTAAAGCAGGTGTCCCATCTTCAAAAACAGCCATATTTTTTCCAGTTGTTGTTTTTACACCTGTTTCTGCAATATTCATCTCAAGTTCCTTTTCTCCAAAAATGCTTTCTTTTAAAAATTTAATCTTCATTTTTCTTTTTATAAATTCTGCACTGCTCCTATCTATTCCAAAAACTTCATCTAAAGGCCCTTTTTTCCCATAAATCTTTCCATGTTCATCTCTTACTCCAGGTTGATAATCAGCAATAACAATTCCTCCACTTTTTACAAAATCTTTTATTGCATCAATTTCTCCTTTTGAAAGACATATCGTATTTGGTAGAATTAGAAGTTTAAAGTTTTTAAGTTCTCCATTTTTAATCTGCTCATAAGAAAGTGTTCTGTGCTGATA
This sequence comes from bacterium, assembly GCA_035371905.1. NCBI lineage: Bacteria > bacterium. The sequence continues at coordinate 1,220 of DAORXQ010000104.1, forward strand.
TCCAAGGTTCTCAATTAATGTTTTCTGACTGTATAAGTTTCCTGTTCTTGGTAATCCAAGGACCTGTGAAGCAAGAATTGAAGAGTGAGAATAAGGAAAGCATATACCATCATCACTGAATTCTGTCTCTATAAAAAGTTTACCAATACCCTTCTTTATATCTGAAAATTCATCTTTTGAAAGGTCATTATAGCCACCATGAACTGTCTGGTCAGGTGAAAGAATTCCTTGATGATGGGTTCCTGCATTCCATAAAATATAATAAAAAGCCCAGTGTCCTCCATGCAGTAAACTCCTCCATGAATGAAATCTATGTCCTGGTGTTGCTTTTTCCACTCCATACCCACCATATTGACCTGAAATAACTCCAAATGATGAAAACCATTCTTCAAGCATGCCATTATATCTTCCTGTAACAGGTGTATATTTTGATATTAACCAGAAATCTTGAGGTATTGTCAAACTTGGCTGATATATTCCATGCTGACCAACTACTCCTCTTGGATTTCCTTCTTTTACTGCCTCTGCTGGAACTTTATAATAATATTCAATAATCGCCCATCCAATAAATATCCTCCAGTCAAGATACTGTGAAATATTATTCATATCCTTTATCTCCGAAATTCTTATAGGCATAACCTCATTCCAGTCCTTGTAATTTGTTTCCCATTGTTTATTAAGTGCATCAATTGATTTATAATTTTCTTTTAACCATTCTCTAAACTTATTTATTGTCCTCTCTGACCAGTCATAGTCACCTTGCATATCCCTTTCGTCATCAAGATGTATATAATCTGCTCCTCCCCATTCAGAATATCCTTTTGCTAAATTTCTCATTCTCTCTTTAAATTTAGTAATTTCTTCATCTGATGGAACAAGTGGTGGGTCATAGGTTAAATTTTTTGTATCTGCTTTTCTATTTCCAAAGTATCCGCCTTTTAAACTGCAGGAAAAAGGTGGTCCCATTAATAAATGGTGTGTTTTATAGGCAACATACCTTTCACCTTTACCTTCTCCATATGAATAAACATAATCAATACCTGCTTCTTTAAGTTTATCACCCGCTATTATTATTTTTAATGGGTCTGGTTCAAGATTTCCCCAGCAGGCAAGATAAAAATCATCATATAAAGGCATTCTATCAGGATATATAAAGAAAATGTGTCTATCCTTTGTAATACTTAAATCTTTATCTAAAAGAGAAACTCTTAATTCATGCCAGATATCAAGAATTTTACCCTTATCTATACTTAAAGATACTTCATTTTTCCCTGGATTTACTTCTATATTCTTCTGTTCTTTATAAACAACTCTGTTATATGCATCCACAACTTCAATATCAAGTTTTAAATTTTTCTTTTCTCCTTTGTTTTCAATAGTAATAATCCCTTTTATTTCTTCATTACTTCTGTATGCTGATGTATCTCTGTCCATTTTTACTGTTAATGTTATATCTTTTTTTACATCAAACTTACAACTTGCCCATTCCAAAATCCTTCCTTTTGTATCTTTCAAAATCAAATCAGCAATATGAACTTTATCTGTAAGTGATTTTTCTATCTTCAATTCAATCTTGTTTTCTCCTGATGCTAACTTTATTTTTCCATTTTTTTCTTCCTCTACCTCATAAAATCCATTATAAACTTTCAAATTATAAGTTGTCTCTATATCTCTTCCTGTTTGATTATTTATCACAAATTCTATTTTTTCTGGACTTCCTTTTATCTCTTTTGCAGTTATTCCTGATTCTCTTTTACTTGCCCATATTATACTTCTTGAAAATAACCCAAATCCATATTCCCATCCAGGTATCCACATCCATCTCCCTTCTGCCTGCCAGTCGCCTAAACTTGGACTGACTGTTTCATATCCCCTTCCTGGATTTCCCTGAATAACTACAACCCTGCCATTTCCAAGTTCAAATAACCATACTTTTGGCATCCTGTATGGAATACCAACTGTTATCCACTTTGAATCTATTTCTTTGCCATTCTCTCTTAAGTATTTATCTAATGTTCCATATATCTGCTTGTTGGTTAAATCGCCAAGTATAACTGCTCCTTTACCCTTTTTTATAAATGAAAATATGCTATCCTGAATATATTGTGGAATACCTTCGTCCCAGTGTAGCCCAGCAAAAAATATAACATCATAATTTTTTTCATTTAATAGTTTAAGAAGTTTCTTTAATGTGTTTTGTGTATATGGATATTTTTTTGCTTCATCAAAAGCGAATGAACAGCAATCAAAATCTATATCACATCTCTGCCATATTTCTCTCCAGTATCCAACTGAATTATCACTCCTGTTTACAAATAAAACATTCATCTTTCCATTACACCAGGGCTTTGCCCATTTTGTATGAGGTGTTTCAACTTTTAAATCAACTTCTTCATACCAGGAAGGAAGTGGTGGATTTATGATTTGATAACCATAATATTTCTCTCCTATTTGTGGTTCTGGTTTCCTCTTCATAAAATATGTATATGAAGAATCTCCTACTTTTACCGGTTTTTCTCCTTCAAGTATATTATTTTTCTCATCTTTTATTCTCACTTTTACAACATATGTACAATCCTTCTTTTCAAATAGAAGTGGAAATTGAAAACTCGTACCTTTTATTTTATCCAGTTGTAATTCTTTACTTCCTATAATCGTTTCTTTTTCTTCAGGCAATATCCTGTATCCATATTCAACTTTTATTTTTCCACCATAAGGACCTGAAATATAAACTTTAACAGGAACTTCTTTACCTGCCTGTATCTCTTTCTTTGAAATAAAATTACCTATACCTGATTCACTACCAACTGTTATTCCTAATGTATAATTCTCATCTGCTGCTTCAATACTCTCTATATTCTCAACAGGATAAATTATATATCTTGTTGACCATATCTCTCCAGGTCTTAAATTCTGTTTTCTATAAGGCCATTGAATACATGCACCCTTTCCTTTCGATAACCAACATTCAATTGCATCAAGATATTTCCAGTCCATTACAAATATTAGCCCGAGTTTGCTCTGAACACTTATAAAACCAGTAAAATTTGAAGTCGGTTCCTGAGAACCAACAGGAGCACTAAAAGTTCTTACTTGACTGTCAAAATCATTTATTACTCCAAGGTCATCTGGAACAAAATACCAACTATCTTCATTCTCTATCCATGCCCAATGTCCTACCATAAGTGTAAATGGTAATGCTTCTTTTGAGTTATTTTTTACATTTATGGAAACATTTATAATCGGTGAATTCTGATTTAATTTGTAGGTCCTTTCTATCAAAACATCTTTATAAGAAGCATATTTACCAACCCCTGGTAAATTAGCATAAAATTTTATTTCACATATATCAGGACCTTTTTTTATTATTTCTGCATTATAGGAATGGTTACAATAATAAAGTTTACTTCCAACCATATCTCCAAGTTCAATCTGATGGTCCTGAAACCAAGCAGATGTTGTACTTATAATTTTATTTGCTGGTTTATATAATACTTCTTTTGCTTTTGCTCCTTCCTGTGGGGTAAATGTAATCCTGTAATATTCATTTTCCATTATCAGAACATCATCTTTCCCGTCTCCATCTGTATCTTTAAAATATGCATCTGTACCTGCAAAAATTGTAAAACTTAAAAATACCAGAAACATTAAAACCTTCTTCATTCTATCCCTCCTTTTTATTTTTCATCTTTTTTTTCTTCCTCCGGTAAAACAATTTTATCCGCTTTATTATTTTTACATACTGTATTTTTTCCAACGATTATAATATCTGCTTTTAAATGTCCTGATAATTCATTATACTCAATTATATTAAAATCTGCAGAAGTTGGTTTATCCCTGTACATTCCATTCTTTTCTTCAATTCCAATATGTTGTGTTTTTTCATTCTGAGTGTCTCTTATTTTATTCCCCTTTATTGTATAGTTCATTGCATCCTCTGAAGAAGCATAAAGCATAATTCCTGGAAATTTTCCGGGTTGTGACTTTGAGTTGTTTTCAATTATATTGTTTACTATTACATTATTTGATTTCTTCCCTCCATTTATCTCAATTCCAGCACCTCCATTTTCAAAGATGTGATTATTTTCTATTAAATTATTTGTATCT
>DAORXQ010000105.1 GCA_035371905.1 bacterium
TTTTTTACCTCATCTCTTATTTTCTCCGCAATAACCTTTCCATCAATTATATTTCCCATTTTATTCCTCCATTATTTTTATAACTTTACTTTTTACCTCTTTACTTTTTTCTTCTATTTCTTTTTCCATCTTTTCTATTTTCTCTTTTATTTCTATTTTAAAATTTTCATCTTTTAAAAATTTCAGATTTATCAGAATATTCATCTTTCCACCGAAGAAAGCACCTATTGCAAAAATACTTGCAATTCCTGTATCAGAAATCAAATTTTTATTACCTCTTTCGGTAAGTATATCACAGAAATTAACAATTTCAACCATATATTCACATATTTTAAGATGTAAATTAGCAGAATCTTTCAGATATTCTTCTATTTCTAATCTTTCCTTTATTGCCCTATCAATTTTTTCGTATATCCTGCTATCTTCTTCAATAAAATTCATACATTCATTTAAAATCTCTTCATTCTTCCTTTTAATCTTTTCTATTTCTTCTTGAAATTTTTCATATCCTTTTTTACCGATTGTATAATTTAAAACCATATTAACAAGAGAACTTGAAAGTGAAGCAAGACAGGCAACTGCACTTCCTCCTCCGGGGACAGGTTTTTTTGCTGATAAAACTTCAAAATAATTTTTCAACGAATTTTGAAGAAAATTACAATCCATAGTGAAAACTTTTCAATTTTAAATATTTCTGATAATTTTCATCCCATATTTCAACATTTTCAGGTCTATAAACAATTAAAGGAAAAGAATTTCTTATAATTTCTCTAACCTGACTTATATCTTTAATTTCTCTTCTTGCAAGTGCCTGAATTAAAAGATTTCCCACACTTGTTGCTTCAGATGGTCCTGTTATAACTATCTTTTTGGTAGATGATGCAGCAAATTGAGATAAAAGCGAATTTTTACTTCCTCCGCCTACAATATGAAGTATTTCTATCTCATATCCCAATATTTCTTCCATTTTTTCTATAACATATCTGTATTCCATTGCTAAACTTTCAAAAATAACTCTTACTATTTGAGGAATATCCTCTGGAATTTTCTGACCTGTTTTTTTACAGTAATTTTTTATTTTATCTATCATATTACCCGGGTAAAGAAAATCAGCATTATTAACATCAATAAAGGCATAAAAAGGAGTAGCATTTTTAGCCATCTCAACAAGTTCTTCATATTTAAAAATATTACCGGTTTTATCCCATTCTTTTTTACATTCCTGCAATATCCATAAACCCATTATATTTTTTAAAAATCTTATAGTACCACCAAAACCACCTTCATTTGTAAAATTATATTCAAGCCCTTTTTCATTTATTATTGGCTCATCAATTTCAACTCCAAGAAGAGACCATGTTCCAGAAGAAAGATAAGCCCATTTTTCTTCTTCCTTTGCCGGTGTCCCAACAACTGCTGAAGCAGTATCATGACAGCAAACAGCAAAAACAGGTACTGAAGGTAAAGTTAGTTCTTCCTGTAATTTTTTAGTTATATTTCCGATTAAAGTTCCTGATGAAATTACCTGTGGAAGAAAATCTGTTTTTATACCGAGTTCTTCAAGTAATCCATAACACCAGTTCCCTCTTGGTGCTTTATTTTGTCCAGATGCAAGAGAATTATACATCTGCGAAGTTGTTGTGATTGTATACTCACAGAACTTTTCTCCGGTTAAAAAGAAATTAAATAAATCAGGCATAAAAAGTAATGTTTTGCAGTTGTCAATTAAATAAGGAAATTCTTTTTTCGTGGCATATAATTGAAAAAGAGTATTAAGAGGCATAAACTGAATCCCTGTTTCTTTAAAAATTCTTTCTTTGGGCAAAATTTGAAAAACCTCTTCCATTATTCCATTTGTTCTCTCATCCCTATAGTGAAATGGATTTGAAAGCAAAAGGTTATTTTCACCTATAAAACCACAATCCACTCCCCAGGTTGTAACTCCAATTCCAGCAATTTCTCCTTTATCTTTAGCAATAGATAATATTTTTTTTATTTCTTCAAAAATACTAAGAACATTCCAAAATCTATGATTTAAAATAATTGAGTTGTAAGTAGAAAATCTATGAATTTCATTTATATAAATTTTATTTTCGTCAAAATTTCCTATAATTCCCCTTCCACTTTCTGCCCCAAGGTCTATTGCTATATAAATTCTTTCCATATATTTTATTATATATCCAATTATTTTTATGTCAACAAAAATCCGCTTTTGGGTTAAGACATAGTATCCAGGTAGACAAGAAATGGAGAAGAGATATATGGAGAAGGAGACATTTAGAGGTAATTGTTCCAAAGGATAAAAGACAGGCGAAAAAATTAGTTAAGAAGATATAAAGAGAAAGAAGCCACCAGACATTTATATACCACAGATAGAAAGATGAGGAAGTAAAGAGGAATTTTGTTGTTAAGATGGCAGTGGATATATAACAGGAAAAGGATTCATTCCACAATAGAAATGATACCTTATGAAAAACTTTGTAGAGATTATAAATTACCAGAAGAGATTTCAGATTGACAAAAACCAGTTAGAATTTACAAAAAAACTATTAGGATGTTATGTAATAGATACAAGTTTAAAAGAAGAATTTACAAAAGAGCAGATAATTGACCATTATAAAAGTTTATCACTTGTGGATAGGGCATTTAGGATTATAAAGACAACACTATTAAATATATAAGACCGATATACCACTATAAAGAAAAAAGAATAACATCCCATGCATTTATTTGTATGCTTTCATATTATATAGTAGTTGAGATGAAAAAAAAAAGATTAAAGGAGTTATTTTGTGGGAAAGGGAGGAAATACTCACTTACTTTTAAAAATATACTTGAAGAATTAAAAGAGATACAGATAGGATATATAAATGTGAAAGGACTAAAAATAAAACAATTAAACAAAATGACAAAATTACAAAAAGAGATATTGAAGAAACTGCGGGTTGAACTGAAATTGAAAAACAAATTAAACACTAATTAGAAAACTAAATTTCAAATAAATCTTTTGTCTCTCAATGGTTTATATTGTTTTTGAAATTGGTAAGTTCGGTTTTATTTTCATCTTTGTAAATAATTTACCTTTAAAATTTAATTATTGTCAAGAGAAATTTTTGTCATTTTTTGCTCTTTTATATAATTTTTCTATATTTTGCCGGAGTTATACCAAATTTTTTCTTGAATTCTTTTAAAAATAATGATAAAGAAGAAAACCCTGTATTTTTTGCAATTGTCTCAAGTTTTAATTCTTTATTTTGTAAAAGTTTTTCTGCCTCAAATAATCTTTTTTCAATTAAATATTTTTTAAAATTTAAACCAGTGATTTTTTAAAAAGACGGGCAAAATAATATTGAGAAAGGCCTACATATTGACAGATCTCTTTTTCAGAAATTTTCTGGAATAATTGGTATTTATAAATTCTATTACTTTCTGGATTCTTCTGTCAAAAACCTCTCCCTTTTCATATTTTCTATTTTCAAAAGCATTTTTTAAAATTAAAAAAAATTTTGAAAGATTTAATTTTACGACTCTTTTGGGTATGAGATGCAGTTAAAAGTATTTTTGATGGTTTCTATTTTTAGTTCCTTATAAATCTCTTTTTTTAATGAATTGACAAAATCGGGAGTAAAACCAATTAAATCGGATGTGATTATAAAAACCCTATTTTTTTCATCTGAAACAGAAACACATTTCAAATATAATGGGTCGTGAATTTTTTTTGGATGGTTTATTTCTTGGTAAATGTCCACAAAGTAAATATCCAACTGGTGGACTTATATCTGTTTTACATCCACCAATTTTTAAAAATTTCATTTTTTATATTGATAAGTAAACCATCCACCTTCTTTTTTTATTTCTTCTTCAACCTTTTTTAGATCAATAACATCTTCAAATTTTAAATTATCTGTATATATGTGAACTTCATAAGGTTCAAATCTGTCTTGAAATTTCCCATTCTCTACATTTATTTCTCTTTTCTCTGATATTACCTTTAATTTCTTTACATTTTCTGGTATATTTATTTCTATGTTCACTTCAACTGGCTCCACATTTACTGCTATTATATATATCTTTCCCTTAAATTCTTTAACAGTATAATGTATTCTTTTGTCTTCAATTTTAACCTTTTCTTTGGTATCCTTTCCAAGTAGTATAATATCGCTCAAACTTTTTTTCTCTTTTATTAAATATGGCATACCAACCCTTAAATCTGGTAAATTTATTGCTCCCCAGTGTCCTTCTTCTTTTTTACCATAAATATAATAATTAAAGCCCTTCGCTCCATAAACAATTGCAAGATAATTCATACATCTCTCTTCTACAAATGTCGGACCTCTATTATTTCTTGTTGAATATGGTGGTCTTGAAGCATAAGATTTTCCATAATCAAATACCTGTGGAGTTATCCCTATAAATTTTTTGCCTTTACCTGATTTTCTTATTTCTTCCATAAAAAGGATTATATATGTCATAGGTCTTGTTAAACTCCCATCAATAAGTGGACATACATATGGGTCAGGGAAAAATAAATCAGCACAATTTATATATGTTTCTATTCCTTGTATTGTATTATTTGTAATTTGAACTGGATGGTATGGGTCAAGTTTTTTCATAAGTTCATAGACCTCTTTTAAAAGATTTGGACTTATATTTCTCCCTTCTGGTTCATCAACTAAATAATAAAACAACAGATTAGGGTGGTCTTTAACTGAATTTATTTTTTCTGTTATAACTTTTATTGCCTCTTCTGATAATGTTTCTTTTCCTTCAAAATATTTTTTCTGTTCAGAACCCCATAATAACATAACTTCACCATATTGTTTTAGTTCAGTTAATTTATCAAGGTCACCAATTCCACATATTATTCCATCTGCTCCTGTCTTTGCTATTTCTTCAGGTGGGGAACCAGCCCACCATATTAAAGGTAGTATTGGCTTTCCATTTAAAACAAGATTTAAATTCTCATCTACATAAACTTCATTTCCTTTTGCTGGTGGTAATTTATATAATGGAATACTTGTCTCATAAACTGCTTTTCCTTCTTTTGTTAATCTTCCCACTATCTTAAATTCTCCTTCTTTTAATTCAGGTATTTTTAAACTTAAAACAGTTTCTTTTTCTGATTTACTCAATTTCTTTTTTATTTCTTTACCATTTTTATCAATTATTAAAACCTCTATATTTGTTCCTTTTATTTCCTCTTCCTTTAAGTTAATCTTAACATTTATAACTATCTCATCTATTTTCTGTGTTGAATATTTTGAATTTCTGTATAATTGTTTTAATATTTCAATTGAATTTTTTATATATGT
>DAORXQ010000106.1:0-1144 GCA_035371905.1 bacterium
ACTTAGTAACGGAGAAGAAGGTCGTTGGAGATGGAGTAAGAAAACATTTGAAGAGAAAAAAGATAGACTAATAGGTAGATTAGTAAATAAAGAGAGGTGGGATATTTTTGAAAAAGATTATTTGAATGAAGAAAAAACAATAAAACCAAAATCCGTATGGATTGATAAAGAAGTAAATTATGAAAATGCTAAAAAAGAATTAAAAGATATTTTTAATGGGATATGCCCATTTGATTACCCTAAAACAACTTATCTTATGAAAAGGATAATAAGATTCTCATGCTCCAAAAATGGGATTGTTTTAGATTTCTTCGCAGGATCAGGAACGACAGGCCATGCTGTTTTGGAGTTAAACAAAGAAGATGGTGGTAATAGGAAGTTTATTTTATGTACGAATAATGAAAACAACATTTGTACTGATGTTTGTTATCCGAGAATTGAGAAGGTGATTAAAGGATATAAAAATCTCAAAAGTGAGAAAGTTGAAGGCTTGAAAGGAAATTTAAAATATTTCAAAACTGATTTCGTTGATGCAGAGCCGACAGATAAAAATAAGAAAAAGCTTGTTGATGAATCTACTGAAATGCTTTGTTTAAAGGAAGATTGTTTTGATTTTGTTTTGGAAGGAAAGAATTTTAAGATTTTCAAGAATAATGATAAATATTTAGGAATTATTTATGACGATGATGGAATTGAGCAGTTTAAGAAAGAAGCCAAAAAGTTAAAGAAAAAGTTTGTTGTTTATGTTTTCTCTTTAGATGATAGTGCAAGAGAAGATGAGTTTGAGGATTTAGATAATGTTGAGTTAAAACCAATCCCAGCAGTTATACTTAATGTTTATAAAAGAATTTTTAGAGGTATTTAATATGATTCAGCTAAAAGATTACCAAAAAAAAGCAATTGAAGGCCTAAAACAAAAGGTGAAGAGAGTTTTGAATAGTCCGGAGCAAGGAATTGTTATTTTTCAAGCACCAACAGGTTCAGGTAAAACCTTAATGGTTTCTGAGATGTTAAAGCAATTAGTTAAAGAAAATCCTAAGTTGGAGGGGTTGAACAGAGAACAGAAAATTATGTTTAACTTAATGCAGCAGGAGTATAAAAACAGACAAAATAGAGGTTCTGTTAAGGGAGCAGGGAATATAAA
>DAORXQ010000106.1:1244-5271 GCA_035371905.1 bacterium
CGGAGGATGTTTTGTATAGATATAGTAAAAGGTTGAAAGAGGAATCACTGGAGGAGTATAAAAACAGACAAAATAGAGGTTCTGTTAAGGGAGCAGGGAATATAAAGATTAGAAGTATTTTAAAGTCAAAAATAGAAGAAAAATGTAGAACTGGAGGTGAAAAATGAAAAAGAGAGAAGGTCAGTTAGATACTATTGATTTTGAGTATGGAACTATTGAAATTGAAGATATAAATTGGCATAGAGGAATAATACCTTGCCCTAATGGGTATATTTATATTGATGATTCTGTTTATAGTGAGGTAAAAGAAAAAATATTTGAGACATTAAAAAGATATAATATTAGTGATGACTTATATCGTGCGGTTGTTAATGTTTTGAGTGATTTTTGGCATTTTTGGGAATATAACTGGAGATATAATATAAAATTTACTTCTTCTTATATTGAATTTTTGTATCCTGGCAGTTCAGGTTATGGTTTTCATATTTTGGTTAAATATCCTGAAGCTGATGGGACTGAAATTGAGTATGCTATTTTAGATTATGGTGATGAGGAAGATAAAGAATCATTAGAAAATGCTACAGATGATGAAAAAAATGCATTAAAAGTAGCAATTGAGGATGCTATAGAATATTTTTGTGGACGTGTAGGTGCAGCGGAGGATGTTTTGTATAGATATAGTAAAAGGTTGAAAGAGGAATCACTGGAGGAATATGAAGACATACAAGATGAAAGTGAAGAGGATGATGATGAAGGGTTTTTAAGAAAGCAAGGAAGTAATAAAAAGGAAGTAGAAATTTGGATTCTTGAGTCTCCCGATTCTTGGTCACCAGAAGAAATTTCAAATATTGATTGGGATGCAATAGAAGAACATTTAAATAAATTGGGCATAGATGTATATAGAACTAGTGAAACAAAGGATACTGGATTTGGACAAGAAAGAAGATGGATTGTTAAGTATAATGATAGTGATTTTGAAGATAATATTGAATTTGAAAATTGGTTTAGTGATGAAGTTTTTGAATATATGAGAGATTTTACAAAGGATAATAATAAAAAACCGAAAATGGCTAAAAAATTTAGTGTTAAAGAAACAAAAAAGATTGTTGGTTCAAAAAAACCAATTTGGGTAGATAGAGAGATTATTGCTCAAATTTGCCCTGAATGTGCAAGGATGATGAAAAAACAAGGAATTAAAAAGTTAAATGTGAGACCAATACTAACAGCAAAATGGAAGAGCTTGCCACGAGGATGGACTGAAAAGTCTCTTAGAAGTTTTTGGAACTCAATTGGTGGCTCTGTATCAGAATGTATAGAAAAAATGGAAGGAAGGGTTAGTGATCCAGCAACTTTTTGTGCTGCATTAAAAGATAGAATAGAAGGCACAACTTATTGGCGGGGACCAGAAAAGAAAAAAACAATGCTGAAGTCGGCTGGTCGCACATCAAACTTGTATCAGAAGCAAGGAGGCGAATTAACACCATTGAATATTGTTCCAGAAAGAAAGATTATTATTTATCCAGTTGCTCTTGCTGCTGAAGATGTTTTGAGAGTTTTAAGATATATGAAAGGAAGTCTTACACCAAAACAAGCATATGAGTATGTTATTTATCACATTCCTAATGTGACGCCAGAATTTGAAGAAGATTTAAAAGCAGAGTTGTTAAAATATGGTTTAAAAATTGAAGATTGAAAATAACAATTAAAATAATTTAGAGGGGGTAGAAATGAGGTTGGGGAGAGTTAAGAGAATTCTTAAAGCACAAAAAGTAAATGAAAATAATAAAAAAAACCAGAGATGGTATGAAAAGGTAATTGATAATTTTGAAAAATGGGTAAAAGGAGGAGAGCCTTTTGTTCAAATGTTAAGAAAAGGTACAATAGATTATTGGAATTTTAATAGTTTTTTCTATGGGCAAAAGGGGGATCCACATTTAATAGCAGTAACTAAGGGAAGTGAAGTAGAAGATGAATTCACAGCACGGGGTTATAAAAAAATTAAAGAAGTAGACGATATTGTTTTATTAAAACATGTGGATTATACTAGAGCTGAAGGTGATGTGAAAGCTTATACAAACATGAAGGAAAAATTGAGAATGATAAAGAAGTGAGGAGATATTTTGAATAGAGATTTTAAATATAGAGTTTTAGACCTTCTTGGAGAGGCTATACAGTATATCAAGAATGCAGAAAGTTATATTTTTTATTTAATGAGTGATTTCCAATCAGAGGATTTTACTGATGAAGAATCAAGAGAAATACAAAATGTTTATGCTTTAATAAAAGAAATTGAGGAGAGGTTAAGGAATTTAGATAGGATTGTTAATAGTAAAAAAGAAGATTAGGAGGTGAAATGTTAAAAATTGGAGCATTAAGGGGAATAACAACGGAAGATATTGTAAGTAATTATAAGGAAGTAAAAGCTATGGCAGATGAGGAGTTTAACAGAATAAGACCTGAACTTGGTACAATTCGTTTGAGTAAGGTTTATGATAAGTTAGAAAAAATGAAAGGGTCAAAGGCATCTGATATAATTTTCTTTTATTCATTTAGAAAATCTGCAGATCCTTCACACACATATTTTGTTCCTATAAGAGTTAGAGAAAATTGTGTTATAACACCAAAGATTGCTTTTAGAATGTTAAATGCTGGCAACGTTTTGAAAGAAGTGCCTTTAGAATCTGTTGCAAAAATGGAAGATTCAAAAGTAAAAATTAATCCATTTACAGGATTAGTAAAGGCTGTAAAGAGAGTTTTTTCTCAAGATAAACCAGAAAAATTGACAATAGAAAAACCTAAGTTGGTAAGAAAATTCCCTAGTACTATTAAACCTAAAGAAGAAACAGAAGAAGGTGAAAAAATACCTGAGTATTACAGTGGTAGTTTGAGCGAGACATTAAATTATATTGCTTATGTATTGAGAGAAGTAGAAAAAAAGGAAGAGAAAATAGAAGGAATAAAAATGCAAGTAGATGAGGCAGTAAAAAAAATTTTGGAAGAGACAGGATTAGGCAAAGAAAAAGAAAAACTAGAGCAAGAAAAAAAACAATTTGAAAACATTGCTAAGGAATTAATTGAAAGAATTAGTACTCTTGAAGAATACTTTAGAATAACTCGTGGTTTGGCACATCTTGTTGTTGATAAAAATGAGAAGTTGTTGTTTGGTATAGAAAGTAAGGTTATATCTCCAACGTCAGTAAATATAGATAGATTGAATACTATAATTGACACAATTTTAGCAAAAAACGAAAGATTAAAAAAGGCATTTAAAAAAGCTATTGATGAATATTTAAAAGAAGAAACAAAAATTAGAGAGACAATGGAAATCATCCCAGGTGAGAGAATACCAAAGGTATGGAGAACAGAAATACCATTACAACCAGAAAAGGGAATACCAGAAAGTATACCGGGTGAGGTGAAAAAAGGACAAGTTTCAAGTGCATTCGTTTCATCTATTAGAGAAGTTATAACAATTTTGAGAGAAATATCAAGACTTTTAGATGAAGGTTTAAGAATAATTGGTGAAGTTAAACTGCCTGCTTTTGCTCCTCTAAGGAAGGTTATAAGACCAGAACCAGTGTTTGCACCAGCATTTGCACAGAAGAAAAAAGAGGTGAACGAAGATAAAAAAGTAGGTGAAGAAGATTTATCAAATGAGTTACCAGATCTTGATGAAAAATTATTGGATGAGATAGAAGTATCGGAAGATGAATTAGAAGATGAAATAGAAGATGAAATAATTGTTGACGAAGAAGAAGATAGCGAAGACGGGATGGTCGTTAGCGATGAAGAAGATGAAGTGTATTTAAAGATTGGTGATAGGGTTAAATTGGATAATGGAAAAGAAGGTATTATTGAAGGTTTTTCAGCGGCTGATTCAAATAAGGTTTATGTAAGAATAGTTGGCGAAGAAAATGCAATATATGTTGATAAAGATGAATTGGAACTTGTTGAAACAGTGATAACTGATGAAGAAACCTGAAGAAAGAAAACAGAAAGGAGGTGAAAATGTTTTTTAAAAAAGCGC
>DAORXQ010000107.1 GCA_035371905.1 bacterium
GCATATTTTCTGTTTTTGTTCACCTATTATTGGTTTCTCACATCCAGGATAAACAGGAATATTTTTTTCGCTTTTTTCTATTAGATAACTCGCCATCATACTTCTTTTTTCTGATTCTCCTGTAACTGTTGTAATTCCAAGAATTTGACAAAAAGGGTTTGAAAGTAAATAAGAGAGACATATCGCATCATCAATATCAGACCCGATATCAGTATCAAGCAGAATTTTTTCTTTCATAATATTTCCTTATTAAATTGGTACAATATTAAAGATTTTTATATTTTTTGAGTTCTTCTGAAAAAATTGAGAATGAAATTTCATCAAAAAGAACAAATCTTATTTTTTTTATGTTTTTTAATTCAGGAACAGTATCTATAATTGCTCTGATTGAAATTTCTCCTGCTTCTTTTAAAGGATAACCAAAAATTCCAGTTGAAATTGCAGGAAAAGCAATTGATTTTAGACCTTTTTCATCAGCAAGTTTAAGGGAATTTACAAAACACATCTTCAATTTTTCAGCAGGATTTTTTTCTTCAGAATAAACAGGTCCGAGTGTATGAATTACAAAAGGATTTGGAAGTTTATATCCCTTTGTTATTACCGCTTCTCCTGTCTTAATAGGTGCATATTTCTTACATTCTTCATATAATTCTGGACCTGCTTTTTTATGTATAGCACCTGCAACACCACCTCCAGGAGCAAGATATTTATTTGCAGCATTCACAATAACATCAATATCAGGTTGTTCAGTTATATCACCTTTTACACATTCAATTTCAACACCTTTAATTTTTAAAGCAATCATATTTTTATTTTACTACTATAATTTAAATTTGACAAAAATTTTTTTATATGTATAAATGTAAACGGTTACATAAAGGAAATTTTATGCAGGAAATAAAACTATACACAAGAGGAGATGATGCTGGAATAAGTATAGGAACAAATCTTGCAATTCATACTGCCTGTAAAAATGGGATTTTGAAAAACATTTCTTTAATTCCAGTATCTCCATATATAAAGGATGCTTATAATCTTTTTTCTAATCTGGAAAATGTGAGTTTTGGACTTCATATTACTCTTACCTGTGAATGGAGAAATATTAAATGGGGTCCTATTCTTAAAGAGAAGGTTAAAACAATTACTGATAAAAATGGTTATTTTTTTCCTGATGGAAAAACACTTTTTGAAAATAAGCCTGAAAGAAAAGAAATGGAAATTGAAATAGAAGCACAATTTGAATACCTTGAAAGTTTAGGTTTTGAAATTTCATATATTGATATTCATATGGGTATTGGCTGGATTAATGGAATAGAAGAGTTTATACAAAGATTATGTAAAAAAAAGAGAATTCTTTTTGTTGATAAACTGTATAAGAAATTCCCTGATTTTAACCTTGACTATGAAAAATTTATAAATAATCTTGAAAACCTTGAAAATGGAGAATATTTACTTATAACTCATCCTGCATTTAATACAGAGGATATGAAATTTTATTCAACTTACTGGGAAGATGCAGATAAAATAATAGAAAAAAGAAGTTTTGATGCAAAGATTTTAATTGATGAAAGAGTAAAGAATATAATTACGAAAAAAAATATTAAAATTGAAAGATTTAAAAATGGAGGAGGAAAATGAAGAAATTTTTTGTTTTATTTGTCTGTTTTGTAAGTTTTGTTTTTTCTGCTGATTATATCTGGATTGAGGGTGAGAATCCTTCAAAAAGTAATTTTCAGTTAAGTGTCTGGGCTGGAAATAGGGGTGTAATTTTATCTGATGGAAAATGGGCAACTTTTACATTGAATAAGGAAGAAATTGCAACAAAGGTTCCAAAAGAAGGACTTTTTCTCTCATATGATTTTAGTGTTGAAAAAGAGGGTGAATATGATATATGGACAAGAATAGGGTATGAGTGGGTAAGAGCACCTTTTGAATGGAGAATAGATGAGGATGAATGGAAAGAAATAGGATATGATATTCAAACAACAAATGTTATGGAGGTAAGTACCTGGTGTGAAATTGCCTGGTTGAAAATTGGAAGAGTTTTTTTAAAAAATGGAAATCATACAATTACATTTAAATGGACAAAATCAGGAAGAGATGGAAGATTATTAATTGGAATTGATTGTATTGCACTTATTAAAGGAAATTTTTATCCTGAAGGTAAGTTAAAACCAGGTGAAATATATGATGAAGAGATTGATAAAAAAGCAAGGGAAAATATTTTTAAAATTGAATATAAAAATGATTTAAAAGAAAGACAGGAATTTTCATTAAATGGTGTCTGGGAGATTGCAAGATATGATGATGAAGACATGGATTCAAACCCTTATGAACCAGAAAAAACATTACCAACTGAAAAAATCTCATATTTAAAATGGAGGGGTATTGAAGTTCCTTCTGATGCATGGAAAAGACCTGATTTGATTTTTGCTCACAGAGTTATTTACAGAACAAAACTTGATATCCCTTCTGATATAAAAAATAAAAGTTTTATTTTACATTTTTCAGGAACAAACTGGATTGTAAGTGTTTTTTTAAATGGTAAATATATTGGAGGGCAAAGGTCAGTTCTTGTTCCATGGGATATAAACATTTCAGATGGAGTAATACCGGGAAAAATTAATGAACTTTTATTAATTGTTAAAGGTCCTTATTATGCATTTGATGTTAAGGCAAATAATAGTTCTGACCTTGACAGATTGAGAAACAGACCCAAATCAATCCTGAATAATTGTAAATTTATAGCACCTATATATCCATCTTCAAAAGGAGAAGGAGATGGTTCACAGACAGGTATAATTTTTCCTGTTAAATTAATTATCACAGGAAATACTTATATTTCCGATGTTTTTGTTAAAACATTTGTGAAGGATAAAAAGATTGAGATTGAATATGAAATAAAAAATGATGAAAAAACTGAAAAAAATTGTGAAATTGCACCTGTTATTATAAACAAAAAACTGAAAAAGTAGAAAAAATATTGAATCCCTTAAAAATTACAATTCAACCTTCAGAAATAAAAAAGGTTAAATTTGAGGAAAAATGGGAAAATCCAAAATTATGGTGGCCTGAAAGAAATCCTGAACTTTACATTCTCAAAACAACTGTTAAGGATGAAAATGGAGAAAATGACATACATAAATTACAGTTTGGTTTCAGAGAATTAAGCATTGATGGTAAACATTTTCTTTTAAATGGAATTAAATGGCATTTCTGGAACTGGGTTGATGTTGGAAGAGTTGAAAACACAGATGATTGGCTTAAAAAATATGAGAAACAGAACGATAGATTTCATAGAATTGCTTATGACCATGATAGAATTTTCGGTTGCAGGGAAGAGGCACTTAAATTTTTTGATGAAAATGGAATACCAGGACGTTTATCCACCTGTATTGATGGTATGTTTATAACTTATGACCTTGATAATCCTGTTGTATGGGAACATTTTAAAGAACACATTCAGCAGGTTGTAAAGAGATATAGAAATCATCCTTCAATAATGGTCTGGAGTTTAGAAAATGAATTGCTTCTTATAAATGCTTTCTGGAGACACTGGAATACTTATAAAAATATTGAAAAGTTATGTGGTGAACTTATAAAAATTCAGGAAGAACTTGACCCTACAAGAAAAAGTATGTTTGATGGTGGAGGAGATGTTGGAGAATTTGCTTCTATTAACTGTCAGCATTACACCTGGCCTAAAGGAGAGACATTCCCGAAATTTGCTTATGATTATCCAGGAAAAAAAGAAAATGCATATGCAGAAAGAACAAGAGAAATTTATAATTGGGACAAAAAAAGACCATTAATTCTCGGGGAAGTATTTTTTTATGGTGGAAATCCAAATAATGTTATATGGATAGGAGGACCTGATGTTTACAGGGGAAGAGAAAAAGCCGATTTATTTGCAGCAAAATATGCAAGAATTTGCACAGAAGGAGCAAGATGGCAGGAAGTAACAGGAATATGTCCATGGGTTGAATGTCTACCTGGTGCTGAAAAATCTTTTTCTCCAAAGGCAGTATTTGTAAGAGAACATAACAGTTGCTTTTTTTCTGGAAATCAGATGAGCAAAACAATTAGAATTTTCAATGATGATAAAGAAGATGATAATTTAACATTCCAGTGGCAACTTATTTTTGATGGGAAAATTATTGAAAGAAGTCAGAAAACATATAAAGTCAAGGCGGGTGAATATGTTGAAGATATCCTTAAAGTCAATTTACCTTTTGTCCAGAAAAGACTTGATGGAAAAATTATATTTAGATTACTTTCTGCAAATTTAGGTAATAAAGTTGTCTTTGAAGATGAAAAGGTTGTTTCTGTATTTCCAAAAATAAGTAAAGTAAATTTCAAAAATTTAAATTCAAATAATCTTTTTGTTTATGATAATGAAGGCAAGATTAAAGAAGCACTTAATTTTTTTGGTTTGAATTTTTCTACTTTAAATGATTTAAATTTAATTCCAGATAATTTAGATGTCTTAATCATTGGTTCAAACAGTATAAATAAGGATAATAGAAAAACTTTGTCAGAAAAGGTTAAATCACTTTTAAAAAAAGGAAAAAAAGTAGTAATATTTGAACAAGATACACCTCTTGAAAAAAATGAGTTACCTATAAGTATTGATGTTTTAAGACCAAGGAAAAGTCCAACTGAAATTTACAGTGAATTTTTAAAACCAGAAGGAGCAAGTGGTTCAATATGTTTTCCAGTTGCTCTTTCTCATCCAGTTCTTGAAGGTCTATCAAAAGATGATTTCTTTACCTGGATTGATGACTATAATTTCAAATCAAGTTATAAAACTCCAGAAAAAGGAGCAATTTCAATAATACAGGCAGGAGATGATTTGAATTTAACACCAATGATGGAAATAAGAGATGGAAGTGGAAGTTTAATTTTATGTCAGTTACTTATCGGAGAAAAATTTGAAAAAGAACCGGTTGCTCAAAAACTTTTTTATAACATTCTTTCATATTTTGATAAGATTAAAGGTAAGGGAGAAAGTAAGATTTATTTCTATTCTTCAGGAGATGATAAACTTAAAGATTTCATAAAGTCAACAGGAGCAAAAATTGAAGAGATAAATAAGATTGAAGATTTTTTAAGCGGTAACAGTGTTTCAATAATAAAGGGAACAAAGGAAAATTTAAAGTATATTGTAGATAATAAAAATAAAGTTGATGAATACTGTAAAAATGGAAACTGGATTGTAATTTTTAATGTTGAGCCCCAGTCAATAAATGAGTTTAATAAAATTGTTG
>DAORXQ010000108.1 GCA_035371905.1 bacterium
ATCAAGATTTTTACTTACTTCAACATATTTTCCACCTTCTGTAAAATCTCCTGTTAATTTTAAAGATGGTTTTCCATTGTACTTAACATTATCATCAATAATAAGTTGACCTTTTGCTCCTTTAAATTCAAGACCAAGTCCAATTTTCCATCCATAAAGTTCCTTGTCTTTTTCAAATAAATCAATCTTTTCAGCGGAAAACAAAAAAGTACAAAAAATAAATATTATCAACCATTTTTTCATCATTCCTCCTTTAAAAGGATAACGCACCTCTTTTTTTACTATATTTTACTGCCGGTGCACTATGCTTTCATTATATCTTTTTTCCTTAAAAATTTTTTAACTATTGTCGTGGCATTTTAAGGTCTGAATAACCAGCCCTCCAGCATCCGTATGGGTTATCATTTCTTATTCTAACAGCATCAAATAAAGACATCCATTCAACATGACCATCTAAAAATGCTACATTCCCACCACCATTATGTCTGTTTGAAATATATCTTGTGGGATTATTGTTATCGTTCCAGTAAGTACATATTGGACACCATATAGTAGAAGCAGCAGTAGTTTCAGGTGTTTGGGAAAGTTGTTTCACTGTGGCCCAGTAAATTGGGACTCCACTATCTCTGTTTGATGTGTTCCCATGTGGTGGAAAACAACAGGCATCTGCAACAAGCATAAGTTTAGCATGATACTTATTCGGAATTCTTGATAGTTTTATAAATATTCTGTTTGAACTCCAGTAAAATCCATAATGAATATTACTTCCTGATATAGAACCAGTTAGAACGCCATAACCATAAGTTCCACCCCATCCAATTTTACTATCAAGAACAGAAGGGCATCTCCATACACCCTGTTTACTCTTTGGCATATTATATGTCTGGAATGTTTTTGTACCTGTATATTTTGCTATTTTATGCGCCCAGAGTTGAACATTTGGCCAAACAGTCCACCAGTCACCTGTATAACTATCTCCATAAGGTGGCAAATAATCATCCCAGTCCTGTGCATACATATGAAAAGCAAGAGCAATTTCCTTTAAATTACTCATACAGACCGCTTGTCTTGCTTTTTCTCTTGCTTTACTCAAAGCAGGCATAAGCATAGCAGCAAGAATCGCTATTATCGCAACTACTACTAACAACTCAATTAATGTAAATCCTTTCTTTTTCATTTTGCACCTCCTTTTTTCATTTTGAATTCTCTTTTTTCTTAACTCTAACTTTTTCATTTTGTTCCTCCTCTTTTAATTGTTTACAGGAATTTCTCTCTATAAGTTCTGTTTTAAATATAATTTTTTTAGGTCCGCTTTTATCTCCGTTTATCCTTGAAATCAATATTCTTGCTGCCTCCTCTCCCATTTCTCTTTTTTTCTGATTAATAGTTGTTAAAGGTGGATTTAAAGAAGAGGTGAAAGGTAAATTATCATATCCAATAACAGATAAATCATCTGGAATATTCAGTCCGAGTTCAAAACATGCTCTATATATACCAATTGCTATTGCTTCGTTACATGCAAATATTGCTGTTGGTGGTTCTTTTAAATGTAATAAATCCATCGTATTGTTATATCCTGCTTCTTCATACTGTAATTCTGCAAAACTTCTTCTTACAAGTAATGGATCAAAGATAATATCATACTCTTGAAGTGCCTTTTTATATCCCTCTAATCTATCTCTTACCGTATTTGCATTTATTCCAAGAATTATCCCTATTCTTTTATGTCCAAGTGAAATTAAATATTTCGTGGCAATATAACCACCTTCTACATTATCAGAAGAAATATAATCAAAATCAATTCCCTCTATTTTTCTATCAACAAATATAACAGGAATATTCTGTCTTTGAAGTTCAGAAAATATTTCATTATCAATTACAGTTCTATTTACTTCTGTCGGAGTGATAATTATTCCTCTGACACCTCTTTCCATATATTCTTTAAGAAATCTTTTTTCTCTTTCTACAATGTTATAGCTTACAGAAATAACCATATGATAACCATAACTTGATAATACACTTTCTATTCCTGTGAAAATTTCTGCAAAAAATGGATTCCCAACCATTTCAGTAAATATAAGTCCAACAAGTTTTTCATCTCTTTTTATCTCTTCTCTTTTTTCTTTTACAAAAGTACCTTTACCCGGAATACCCTCAAGGTATCCTTCTTTTACAAGTTCTCCAAGTGCCTGTCTGACAACAATATTACTTACATTATAAATTTTTGAAAGTTCTGAAATTGAAGGAATTTTATCTCCAACTTTATATTCACCTTTTTCTATCTTTTTTAAAATTTCCTCTTTTATCTGCTTGTAAAATGGTATATTATTTCTTTCCATCTCTCATCCTTTCTAAAATCTCTTATGTAAACTTTGTATACATTATTATACACATTCATTTTATTTTGTCAAGTCAATTTATAAAACATTTATTTCAACCATTTTATTTTTTTCTTTTTGATTATTCAGAGTTTCAATTAAAGCAACTATATTTTCAACAGGTACATCTTTCGGGATACTATGGGAAGGAGATGCAATATAACCACCACCTTTACCAATAATTTCAAGAATTTTATTTACCTCTTTTTTTATCTCTGCTGGTGTTCCGAAAGGAAGTAATTTCTGAATACTTATACCACCATAAAAAGTAAGTTTATTACCATATTTTTCCTTCATCTCATATATATCCACCACTTCCGGCTGAAATGGATTGAAAACATCAACTCCTATTTCAATAAGTTCAGGAATAATTTCCTTTATATCTCCACATGAATGAATAAAAACAAATAATCCATTTTTATGAACCTCATCATACATAATTTTTAAGTATGGTTTTATAAATTCTCTCCAGTATTTTATACCCATTATAAGTCCTCTCTGTTGACCCCAGTCATCTCCAAATCTCACCCCATCTATTTCATATTTTGAAACATTTTTTATGATTCTTAAATTGAAATCAGTAATTGCTTCAATAAGTTCATGAACAAAATCAGGGTTTTCAATCATATCAACAAGTAAGTTTTCCATACCTCTTAAAGTCCACGCTCTTTCAAAAAGAGAAAAACCAATATTTGCAAGAATGAATTTGTCCCTGTTTTTTTCTATAAATTCAGGAAATTTTTCATATCTTTCTTTTCTTTCAGGGTCTGGAAATTTATAATTTTTTAAGGATGGTTCTTTAAGTACTGGTATTGGATTTCCTATATCAGGGTCAACTGTTCTATTCCATATTATTCCCCATTCATCCTTCCAGAAATTTGGTTTTATCTCAATCCATGCGTCAGAGGTTACCGGTTCAATTTCTACAATATGATTACCAATTTCATCAATTGATGGTTCCCTTCCCAGAAATGAAATAAGTTTTTCCCATGCAGGTATTGTAAAATCAATTTTAAAAGGAACTATATCTACCTCTTGATGTAAAATTGTTCTTTTAACTCTTTCTTTTTTTGTCATTTTTTCTTTTTTGGTGCATAAGCCCTTACCCAGTCCACATACATAAAAGAAGAATTTGGAACCTTATCAATAGGCCAGCCAGAGCCAAGTGCGAAATTAAGAAGAATCATTAAGGGCTTATTATGTTCTGGTGGTGTTTTTACTCTCCAAACCTCAACACCATCAAAATACATTATAATCCACTCAGGCGTCACCATACAACCATAATTATGAAAATCCTCTGTTATTTCATTTTTCCTGGTTGTTACTCTTGTTCCAACCCCTCTATGTGGTTTTGGTTCCCATATGTGAATTACAGAACTGTATGCATCAGGAACTCCATAATATTCAATAATATCTATTTCTATTGCTCCATCCTTACCCGCATTTTTATCAGTTCTATCATAACTTGAAACAAGCCAGAAAGCAGGCCATACACCTTGCCCTCCGGGTAATTTTGCTCTCATTTCAAAATAACCGTATTGAAGGGAGAAACCATTACCCTTGGGGTCATTTGAACATAAAAGTCCGGATGCCCATTCTCTCTTCCAGGGGTCTTTCTCTGCAAACTTTTTATCCTTCCTTGCCTCAATTATCAGAATCCCATTTTCTACCTTAAATGGAAATTCAGGATAAACGCCTGGGTCCATAAATATCGCATCTCCAAAATCGCCATGCCATGGAGTATGAGCAATCCATCTTGTCCCAGGTCCCCAGGGAGAAACATCTAAATGGTTTTCAAAATCCTCATTAAAAACAAGTTCATAGTTACTTAAATCAAGTGTTTTTCTTCCAGCAGTATCAGGTGGAACAGGTTTTGCCTTTGAATCTACATTTAAAATGCCAACTCTGTATCTTAAATCTGTTTCTTCAATTACACCTTTCCCTGCTTTCAATTTCAATCTTCCTTCTTTATCATAAAGTCCAACAATAATTCTATAAGAACCATCAGCAAGATTTTCAGGAACTTTAAATTTCATTTCATAACTTATTTTCCCTTTCCATTGAGGAAGATTTGTATGCATTAAAGGTGGTTCATGGTCTCCTTGAAATACAATTTTATCATTATCATCAAGAAAATGAACAAAAATTTTATATGGTTTACTTAAAGGTCCATCTGATTCCCAGTTAAAATAAACCTTAAATGAACTACCCTGAGGAACTCTTTGTGGAACAACTTTTGCCGGTAATACTTTTGTTTCATTTTCTTTATTGCTTTCTTTATTAAGAAATTTTTGCGTACAACCAGTAAAAGAAATTAATGAAATTAAAAGACCCATTACATTAGCTTTAATCATTTTTTTCCTTTCTTAAAAAACCTGGCCCTGAAATTTTATTCAGGGCCAGGAAATAAAAATTACTTTGTCACATCAAGCATAATATTATTGAATACCTGTTCATCAAAGTTTTTAGTTCCGTAGAGAACAACCTGACTGAAAGAACTCACTGTATTATCTGTAAATTTAATTGTACCACCTTTCCCTTTGTTCCAGTTCTCACCTGTAATTATCCAGTTTCCACCTTTTTCTCTTGTAATAATCACATGTCCAAGTTTTTCAAAATTCGGGTCTCTTATTGACTTAAGTGTAAAATCCATATCCTCAGGTGCCCACTTTTTTTCTTTTGGTGGAACTCCATTTTTCACAATTCCCCATTGAAAACACCATTTTGCCTTCCATCTTCCAATTGAAAAAATATATCCATCTCCATTTGAATCAAGAAGCATTATACTCACAGAATCAGCACCCTGGTCCTCTGCACCCCATCCCCATCCATAATCAAATGAAAGAATAA
>DAORXQ010000109.1 GCA_035371905.1 bacterium
TGGAGGGAGAATTATTATAAATGTTCAGCCACTTTTTTCGGATTATGTACCTATTCATCATATAATTTCAAATTTTTTTACACAAAAAAAATTAATCTGGAAAGGCGAAATCTTATGGGAAAAACATAATTATAATTGTAAATATACTGCTTGGGGCAGTTGGAAAAGTCCAAGTAATCCTTATTTAAAATATACTTGGGAATTCCTTGAAATCTTTTGTAAAGGAAGTTTAAGACATTATGGAAAACACCAAAATGCAGATATAACAGCAGAGGAATTTAAAAAATGGGTCTATGCAAAGTGGGATATTCCTCCAGAATATAACATGAAAAAATATGGCCATCCAGCAATGTTTCCAGAAGAATTATGCGAAAGAGTAATAAAACTTTTTAGTTTTAAAGGTGATGTTGTATTAGACCCATTTAATGGTGTAGGTACTACTACTCTGGTTGCAAAACGACTTGAAAGAATATATGTTGGCATTGATATCTCTCAAGAATATTGCCAAAAAGCAGAAGAAAGATTAAAAGAAGAAAATCAAAAAATAAGTTTATTATAAAATGAATAAACTATTGTCTATAATAGAAGCTTATAAAGATTTAATAAAAGGTATTGAAGACAAAGCAAAAATATCAACAAATAGAGCATATGGTGGAATTATAAGAGCAGGTAAGGGTAAACTTGTTGAAAGTATAGGGAAAAATCTTATTGAAATAGCATGGGAAGAATTAAATATGCCATTAGAAAATTTAAAATTCTCAAATAAAAGAGTAAAAATACCAATAAACAAAAATTATTTAGAAAGGATTAAAAATATAGAAGTTAGAAAATTTATAGAGGAAAATATAGACAAATACTTTTATCCGCTTAAAGTAGATATTCAAGTTTATGTAAAAAATAAATTTAAAATTGCCATTGAATGCAAATCATATACAGAAAATGCCATGTTAAAAAGAATACTTGTAGATTTCACTTTATTGAAAAATTTATATCCAGACTTAAAATTTGTTTTATTACAACTTGAAAGTCAATTAGGAGGAGATTTTTCCTCTATGGTAGTTGCAAAATATGGAAGTCCATCAACTCATACAATACTTTCTTATTTTGATATCAATATACATATTATAACACTTCTGAAAGGTGAAAGAAAAGTTGATAAACCCATTCATAAAAGGGATTATTATAAACCTTTGCAAATCGACTCATTAAAAGAGGCAGTAGAAGTTTTTAAATTTTTATTATCATAAGTTTATTAAAAAATGAGGATAATTTTTCTTGATAGGGATGGAGTTATTTCAATTTTTACACCTGATGATTATATAAAGAAATGGGAGGAATTTGAGTTTATACCTGAAGGGATTGAGGGTTTAAGGATATTGAATGATGCTGGTTATAAAGTTATTATAATTTCAAATCAGGCAGGTGTTAATAAAGGACTTTTTACAGAAGATGACCTTAATGAAATTACGCAAAATATGATTGAGGAATTGAAAAAAAAGGGAATAGATAACATTTTAAAAGTTTATTATTGCATACATAAAAAAGAAGAAAATTGTGAATGTAGGAAACCAAAAACAGGACTTTTTAAAAAAGCAGAAAAAGAATTAGGTCAAATTGATTTCTCAAATACATTTTTTATAGGAGATACTGATATAGATGTAATTGCCGGGAAAAGTATAGGAACAAAGACGATATTAGTTCTAACAGGAAAGACAAAATCAAAAGAAGAGACAGAAAATTGGGAAATTAAACCAGATTATATTTTTAAGAATTTAAAAGAGGCAGCAGAATTTATAGTAAAAAGGGGTAAAAATGGAAAAATATGATGTTATTGTAATTGGCGGTGGTCCTGCTGGATATCCGTGTGCTATAAGATGTTCACAATATGGGAAAAAAGTCCTATTAATTGAAGAACTTGCACTTGGTGGTGTCTGTTTAAACAGAGGATGTATTCCAACAAAGGCATTATATTCTGTTTCTGAAGAAATTTCAGTATCAAAATATAAATCAGTTGAAAAAAACGTAAAATATGAATGGAATAAGGTTTTAAATGAAGTATTGAATGATGTAGTTTTAAGATTGAGAACAGGTGTAAGTATGCTTCTTAAAAGTTATGGTGTTAATTTCTTAAAAGGAAAATCTATATTTAAGGATATAAGAACAGTTGAAGTTAATAATAATTTTTTTACAGCAGAAAATATTGTAATTGCAACTGGTTCCACTTCTTATGTCCCGGATTGTTTTAAAGGTGATAGTAGGGTTATAACATCAGACCATATTTGGGAATTCCATAAATTACCTGAAAGTGTTGCCATTATAGGTGGTGGATTTATTGGATGTGAATTTGCCTCTATTTTAAATAAGTTTGGAGTTAAAGTTAAAGTTTATGAAATGATGGATACACTTCTTCCCGGTAAAGATAGAGAAATAACTGAATTACTTAAAAAATCATTTGAGAAAAGGGGAATTGAGGTCAATTTAAATCAGAAACTTGAAAGTTGTGAATTTATTAAAGAAGAAAAAATTTTTGTATCTGTTGGAAGAATACCCAATATACCCGAAATTGAGGGACTTGGATTTGATAAAAAAGGGATTAAAACAGACGAAAAATTGAAAACAAATATTGACGGAATTTATGCTATTGGTGATGTTAATGGTAAATATCAACTTGCCTATGTTGCAACAAAGGAAGGAGAAATTGCTGCTGAAAATATCTGTGGAAAAAATGAAATTATGAATTATGAAATTATTCCTGAAGTTATTTTTACAGACCCTGAAATTGGTGTTTGTGGATTGACTGAAGAAAAAGCAAAAGAAAAAGGTATAGATGTAATTGTCGGAAAATTCCCCTACTCTGCTCTTGGACGTGCTTATTCTGATAAAAAAACTGATGGATTTGTAAAAGTTATTGCAGATAAAAATACTGAAAAAATTTTAGGAATACACATAATTGGAAAAAATGCAACTGAACTTACAAGTTTTTCTACACTTGCAATAACAAATGAATTAAAAATAAAAGACCTTGAAAAAATTTTATATTGTCATCCAACTTTTTCAGAAGGAATAATGGAAGCAATAAATGACCTAAATAAAAAAAGCATCCACTTATCTCCAAAGAAAGGAAAGATATGAAAAAACTGTTTGGAGCAGAAGTACAATATTTTCGCCTTGAAGAAAAATATTGGGAAAAAATAGTTGAAAGTTTAAAAGAATTGGGGTTGAGTTTTGTTTCTTCATATATTCCTTGGGGTCTTCATGAAATTAAAAAAAGAGTATTTGATTTTGAAGGTAAAACATCTGAAAGAACAAATTTAATTAAATTTCTTGAAATAATTAAAAAATATAAACTCAAAATTGCCATAAGACCAGGACCCTTTATCTGCAATGAGTTTTTATATGGAGGGTATCCAGAAAGAATTGTTAAAGAAAAGAAAGAAATATTTGTCCTTGACAATCAGAACAGAACTACAAAAGGTTATTGGATACCTAAAAAAGAAGGTTCTCAACCATCATATTTACATCCTGAATATCTTGAAGAATGTAAGATATGGATTTCTACGGTTTCAAATATTATAAAACCATATTTATCTACAAATGGTGGCCCAATTGAAATGATAAACCTTGATAATGAAGTAAGTTATATTGTAATGGATTCTATGTTTGATAGTGATTATAATGAATGTATGGTTGGAAAGGGATGCTTTTATCATAAATTTTTGAAGGAAAAATATAAGGATATTTCAAATTTACCAAAAATTCCATTCTATAAAGTTAAAAAATTTGAAGATATTGAACCACCAAGAAAACTAATAGATGTTGAAAGAAATCTTATTTATTATTTTGATTGGGTAGAATTTAAAGAATGGGTTATGTCTGAATATTTAAGAAGGTTAAGAATAATGTATGAAGAAAATGGAATAAAGGATGTGATTTTTTACACAAATTTAAATCCACATAGACCTGAAGGAATTCCAACAAATCCAAAAAAATTTGAAGAAGCAGTAAACGGTATTGTTGGATATGATTTTTATAGAAGTCCATTTTTAAGTTTTTCAGGTTATACTTCAATGGCAAGGGTTTTAAGATATCTTGATTCAATTTTAAAATTTACATGGAGTGCTGAATTTATGGCTGGTTGGTGGTTTGAAGATGTAAGTAAATGCTGGTTAACTCCTGAACATCATAAATTTATGAGTTTATGCGCTATTTCAAATGGATGCAAAGGAATTTCTTATTTTATGTTTCATGATAGGGAAACATGGGGTGGGAGTCCAGTAAGTGATAAAGGGCATAGAAGAAGTGTATATTTTGGGATAAAGGAGTTTTTAAATATAGTTAATAAGTTTGAAAATTGGAAAGATTTAAAAATTCTTTATGATAAAGTTGGTCTTGTTTATTATAGACCATACCATTGGCATACTTATCTTGGAGACCCTTCACCATGTAATGATAGTGTTATTCATATAGGAGAACCAGAAATAAATGGTTTGAAAGCAGGTATTTTAACAAAGGAATATGAAGGAATTTTTAGATTGTTATTACTTTCTGGTTTTAATCCAAGAATAATTGAAATACAGGAAAAACCAGAAAATATTTATAATTGTGATATTCTATTTTTCCCAACAGGTCCATTTATTGATAAAAAAACAGAAAAAATAATTTTTGATTATTTAAAAAAAGGTGGGAAGATTGTTTGTGGCCCATTTATTCCAGAATTTACACTAGAAGGGGAAAGAATTGAAACTTTTAAAGGGATTATAAAAAATAGATTTATTGGAAAAGTTGAAAAATTTGAAAATGAAAATATACAATTGAAAGAATATCTATTTGATGTTGGAGGCGAAAAAATTATTGAAATTGATGGCATTTCTGTTTTTGGAAAGTTTAAAATTGAAAATGGATATATATACTTTCTTGGTACCTTCATTGGACAGGATGAACCATTAAACGAATCACTTGTAAATATTAAATTCATTAAAGAACTACTTGAAAAAGAAAATATAAGACCGTTTGCTGAGATAAAAGTTTTACCAGTTGAATATACTATTGGAACAGAGAATGGTTTTGAAAAATATTATGAAAAAAGAAATTTGCTGATATCTTCAACCCTTACAGATGGAAAAAATATTTTTCTTTTTCTGAATAACCTTTATAATAGAAGTATTGAAGCAGAGATAAAATTTAACAGAAATGAT
>DAORXQ010000110.1 GCA_035371905.1 bacterium
TTCAAATTGAATTTCATTGTAAGGTGATGCTTTTGATTTTAAAAATTTATTTTCTCCACTTGAGGAAAAAATAAAATTTTATTTATTCCAGATGCCTCCATCTTTTTCCACTGATAATTTTGAAAGAATAATAGGATTTTTTAAAGACTTCAAGGGAAAAGAAAAAGTTGCGATTGAATTCAGGCATAAAAGTTGGTTTTCAGAAGAATGGGTTAAAAAAATTGAAAAGATTGGTATTGTTTTTGTAAGTGTTGACAGTCCTGAAATAAAATCGTTTATTGTAAAAACAAACGATACCATTTATTTAAGATTTCATGGAAGAACTGGATGGTATTCCCATAATTATACTGAAAAAGAATTGGAAGAAATAATAGAAAAAATAAAAGTACTCAAACCAAAACAAATTTATGCTTACTTCAATAACAATCACAATATGCTTTCAAATGCTTGTGAATTTTATAAACTTCTTAAAAACTTACAAGAAAAATGAAAATACCTTTTGATAAAAAATTCAGATGTTCTTTCTGCAAGAATTTTCATAATGTAGGAATTGAAAATGTAAAATACGGAAAATTAAAAGATATTGAGAATTTTATTAAAAAAGAGGTGAAAAGTGTAAATAAAATTATGATTATTTGTGATTATAATACATGGAAGGTTGCTGGTAGAGAAATAAATGAAAGAATAAAGAAATACAATTTAATACCTGTAATTCTAAAACCTAAAAAAGAAAAAAGAATAACTGCAAAATATGAATATGTGGAAGAAATTGAAAAAAATATTAATGGAGTTGATTTAATCTTAACGGTTGGAACAGGAAGTATTACAGATTTGGGGAAACTGACTGGAAATAGGTATAAAATACCTGTTCTCTCTTTTCCAACTGCACCTTCAATGAATGGATATACTTCTCCTGTTTCTGCATATATAAAAGATGGAGTAAAAATAACAGTTCCAGTTTCTCCTTGTAAATATGTTTATATTGATTTAGATATAATCTCAAATGCACCAGAAGAACTTATAAAAGCAGGATATGCTGATTCACTTGCAAAATGTTTTGCAAATGCTGACTGGAAAATATCTTCAATAATAACAGGTGAAAAATTCTGTCCATTGCCATTAAAAATTGTAAGTGAAGCAGAAAAAAAGTATATAAATAAGGGAAGGTTATTATTAAAAAGAGATAAAAAAGTTATAAAAAATCTGATGGAAGGATTAAATCTTGGTGGTATTTCAATGATTATTGCGGGCAGTTCCTCTCCTGCATCTGGTGGAGAACATCTAATCTCTCATTTTCTTGATATGTATGCCTGTATGAAAAATATTGAACCATTTGCCTATCATGGATTACAGGTTGGTACAGGTGTTTTTATAAGTTCTCTGATATATGAAAATTTGAAGAAATTAAGTGAAACCGAAATTGAAAATATGATAAATAAAAATAGGATTGATTATGAAAAAAAATTAAAAGAATTGACTTTTATATTTCCAAAAAGCAGAGTAGTTTTAGAAGAAATATTCAATAAAAAAATAAAAGTCCTGAATAAATTGAGAGAAAAATTATCAGAAAAATGGGAAGAAATTAAAAAAAAGGCATTTTCAATTGTCTATTACCCAGATGAAATAAAAAAATTCCTTGAAAGTGCTGACTGTCCTGTTCATTTGAAAGAAATATGTGAAAATAAAAACTTAATTTATAATTCTATTGTTCTTTCAAGATTTATAAGGGAAAGAATTACAATTCTTGATGTTGCAGATGAAATTGGAATTTTAGAAGAAATAACCAGAAATTATATAAAAAATGAATGAAAAAGAAATAATTGAGTTTCTGAAAAAAAATTTTAAAAGTAAAGAGGCGGTTTTAGGGATTGGAGATGATTGTGCAGTTTTTGAATATTCAAAAGATTATTATTTGATTTTAACAACTGACTGTCTTGTTGAGGATGTACATTTTGAAAAAGAAAAATTTAATTTCTATCAGATTGGGAAAAAAGCAATGGCAGTAAATTTAAGCGATATATGTTCTATGGGTGGACTTCCAAAATTTGCTTTAATTTCTCTGGGTTTACCAGAAGCAGAATTTAGGATAATCAAAGGACTGACAGAAGGAGTTAAAGAAATGAGTAAGAAATATAAATTTGAAGTGATCGGAGGAAATCTTACAAAAGCAGAGAAAATTTTTATAGATGTTTTTATGATTGGTATTGTTGAGAAGAAATATTTAAAAACAAGAAAAGGAGCCAGACCCGGAAATTTTATATATGTAACAGGTTGCCTTGGTGCTTCCCAAATAAAAAAACAGTTTAATCTGAATCCCCCTGTTTTTGAAATAAGAAAATTGGTTAAAAAATATAAAATTTCAGGTATGATTGATATTTCAGATGGTCTTTCTTCTGATTTAATCAAACTTGTAGAAAGCAGTAAAGTTGGATTTAAATTATATCTTGAAAAAATACCTGTATCAGAAGATGCAAAAAATATAAGTAAAAATGAGATTGAAAGTATAAAACATGCTTTAAATGATGGTGAGGACTATGAGGTTTTATTTACTGCTGAAAAAGAAGAGAAAATACCAGAAAAAATTGATAAAGTAAAAATTACAAAAATTGGAGAGATATTAAAGGAAAAAAAATATATAGGAGTTTATAAAGGTAAAATATTTGAAATGAAAGATGAAGGTTTTTCCCATTTTTAAATTTTCCGAACCCGGTTCGGTTATAATTTTGAAGTGGCTTTTAATTTACTTTTTAGTAATTACTATTTTTAGGAAATATCAACCACCTTTCCTTTATTTAATCCTTTCTTTTTGTTTTTTTATTGGCTATATTTTAAGAAAATTCAACCTTTATCCAGGAAAACCAGAGCCACTCATACTTGACTTTTCCACCTTCTTAATTTCTCTTTTATTTTTCTTTCTTTCAAAATTTTTCTTTCAAATTAATCTTAAAATCTCCTTCTTAATAATCTTACTTCCCCATCTAATTTACAACTTAATAAAATTTTTAAAAAATTTTGTTTAAATTCTATTTCAAAATTAAATTTTTCACTGAAAATCACACTAATTTCTCTTTAATATCACTTTTTATAGACCCTGTAAACTGCTTCTTGACCCGGAGCTAACCAGTGAGAAACTCTAATATTTTCTTTCCCTCTATTTATTAGTATCGCAGAATATGCCTTCCCTTCATATTCTTTTCCATCCCAATCCCATGAAAAAACACGGATATTTTTCCCAGTAAAAGTTATTGTACAATATACATTTTCTTTCATACTATTATTTACAAGCATAATATAAGGTCTTCCAACAATATCAACAAATTCTCCTATTAATAATGGATGATTTTCAGGCATACAAGATATTTGCGAAATTAAAGATTCTTTTGGATTAAATTTACTCCAACCCCCACTTGCTTCTGGATAAAAAAACACCTTTCTGGATACTAGTTTTGTAAACAAATCTCTATAATGTTGATGAAAATTTTTATGAATTAATCTCAAATTATAATAAGTTTCTGTTAATTCCCAAAGTTCATTTACTGGTGAAAATCTATAATTTGAATGCGGAATCCTCATATAATAAAAAAACCATAAAATTCCATTTGCACCACAAGCTAATGATGTATTAAATTGCCATCTTAATTCATCGTAATTTGGACAGCGATAGTTAAAATGTCCGACACATAAAAGTGTTGTCCAAAAAGGAATACCTTTTTTTAAAGATACTTCTCTAAATATTCTTAAATTTTCAAAATAAGTTTTTACCCCTTCTTCATCAGGATTCATTTGAAAATAACAATCATAACTTAATAATTCAGTATTACTTTTTTCAATATAATCTTCCAAAAATCCAATCCAATCAGTTGTTCCTATTCTTCCTTCCACGCCTTTAAAAAAAGGTAAAAGATTAACAAATGGAATTAATTTTGGTTCAATTTCTCTTTGGATTCTAACAGATTTGACTACATCTTCCATTAAATTATAGCCAGGTTCATCACATAGAAAAAATCCAAATAATGCAGGAAGTTTACCAAAATCAAAAATGCTTTTTTTGACTTCTTTTTTGTATTTAGATATATTTATGTTATTTTTTACTATACATCTTGGGTCCCACAAAATTACCTTTATACCATATTTATTACACCAATTTAAAATTTTAATCATAAGTTGTTTCTGTTTTTTATCATCTGGTTTAAAATCGGGACCATGAACTATTGTAAAACCTGCATCAGCCCATTTTTTAATCTCAGAGAGATTATAAATTTTACTATGTTTTTCTAAATCTGTATAATTCCAAAACCCTATTGGAAATTTACCGTTAAGAAATGAAACATTTTTTTTGATAATCCTCCCAATGTTTCCCTCAATAATAGATGATATTTCTTTAAAAGAAAATTTTGTATTTTGGGGAAGATAAGATTTTATTTCTGCAAAAGAAATTTTATTCATTATTTCTCCCCTTTTTATGTTTAAATTTTTTTTTCTTTAATTTTAATATTTTTACATCATATCCATCCAAAGGAATAATGAAAGAATTATTTTCTATAACATATGTTTCTCCTGTTTTCCCTTCATCTGTTACTTCTTCTACAAGAAATGGATTTAAGCCCAATAATTTTGTATTAATATTTACTTTTACTTTTACTGGTTGAGAGTTCCAAGTACACATAATTAATAACATTTCTTCATTTCTTTTTAATAAAATTGATTTAACTTCATCATCACTAAAAGAAAGGGGATAATTTTCATCCCAATAATTATAAACTTCACAGTCATTTTCTCCATATCCAAAATTAAATAGAATTTCCCATAACTTTTTTTCTATGTTTGTTTCTAATGGTGTTTTAATTTCATGTACTACCATAGTTCCAAATTTTGTTTTACTTATTTTTAACAATTCATCTTGAGTTAATTTTGTAGTCCCTCCACTAATAGAAGCAAGAGCAAATGGAATATTTCCAGATTGTCTTCCTATACTTTCTGTTCTCAATAAATCTGGAGAATATTTTTCTTGGGATGGTCTTGATCCATAAAACCACTCAAGGTCAATATTACCCTGATTCCAGACAAGGTATGGAATTATATGTGTATTTGTCATATGGACAAGCATTATGGGTTTTCCTTCTTCAGGAGAAAGCTGTTGATGTAAAATCCATATTCTTTTGAGAT
>DAORXQ010000111.1 GCA_035371905.1 bacterium
AAATCCTGATACAAATCCAAGATTAAGAATGGCAATAGAAAAGGCAAAAAGTGTTAATATGCCAAATGATAATATACAGAGAGCAATTAAAAAGGGTTCCGGAGAAGAAGGTTCAATTAATTATGAACAGGTTACATATGAGGGATACGGTCCAGGAGGCGTAGCAATATTTGTAGAAGTTTTAACTGACAACAAAAACAGAAGTGCTTCAGAAATAAGGTCAATATTTTCAAGACATGGTGGAAATCTTGCTGGTGCAGGTAGTGTTTCCTGGATTTTTGAAAGAAAAGGTTTAATAACTGTTAAAAAAGAAAATATAGAAGAAGATAAACTAATGGATATTGTTATTGAAGGTGGAGCAGAAGATATGAAAACAGAGAAAGAAACATATGAAATAACCACTTCAGTTGAAAATTTTGAAAATGTTAAAAAATCTCTTGAGGAGAATAACATACCGATAGAAAATGCAAGTATAACCTATATTCCAAAAAATACAGTTCATCTTGAAGGAAAAGAAGCAGAACATCTTTTAAAACTTCTTGATGAACTTGAAGAATCAGAAGATGTCCAGAATGTTTATGCAAATTTTGATATATCTGATGAGATACTTGAACAGGTTTCAAAATAAAGAAATTGAGAGTAATTGGTATTGACCCGGGAATTAATAAAGTCGGTTATGGAGTAATTGACGAAAATTTAAAAGTAATTGATAGTGGAGTTTTTATTCCTTCTTTAAAACTTAAATTTGAAAATAAAATTGAGTTTCTTTTAGAAAATATTGAAACTCTTATTGAAAAATTTTTACCTGAATTTATCTCTATTGAAGAAATATATGTTGCTAAAAACGCCAGAATTGCTTTAAAAATAGGTATTTTTATAGGAGGTATTATTGGTTTATCTATCTCAAAAGATATTAAATTTCTTCTTATTCCACCAAGAGAAATCAAGCAACTTATTACAGGAAATGGAGGAGCGACAAAGGAACAGGTAAAATTTATGGTGGAAAATTTAACAGGTTATTACAGTTTTCAAAGTTTTGAAGCATCAGATGCAGTTGCTACTGCTATATCTGCAATTTTCAAATTGAAAGAAAATGTTATATTTCATAAAAGGTAAAATTTTTTTAAAAACACCAACTTATGTGGTAATTGAAAATAATGGAATTGGCTATTTTGTTGAAGTATCACTTCAGACATCGGAAAAAATAAATGAAGGTGAAGAAACGTTTTTATACATATATCAGCACTTTTCAGAGGATAAGATAAATTTGTATGGATTTATAGAGAAAGAAGAAAGGGAACTTTTTTTATTACTAATTACTGTTCCAGGAATAGGTCCAAAAGTTGCATTGAGAGTTCTATCCGGACTTTCAATTGAGGAAATTTATCAGGGTATTATTACAGAGGATGTTTCTATTTTCAAAAATGTTCCGGGTGTGGGGAAGAAGACAGCAGAAAGAATGATAGTAGAATTAAAACAAAAAATTGAAAAAATTCCAATTTTGGTTGATAATTATAAAGAAAAAGAAATTCTGATTAATGCAGTGGAAGCACTTACAGTTCTTGGATACAAAAGGAAGGATTCAGCAGTGATTGTGGGAGAAATATTAAAAGAAAAGAAAGGTAATATTACACTTGAAGAATTGATAAAGGAAGCATTAAGGAAATTAACATGAACGAAAGAATGACTTCTCCTGAAATAAGAAATGAGGACTTAAAATACGAAAATACGGTAAGACCGAGAAATTTTGAGGAGTTTATTGGTCAGAATAAGGTAAAGGAAAATTTAAAAGTTTTTATTGAGGCAGCAAAAAACAGAAAAGAAGTTCTTGACCATATTCTGTTTTACGGTCCTCCTGGAATTGGTAAAACAACACTTGCATATATTGTTGCAGGGGAACTTGGAGTAAATATAAAAGCATCTTCTGGACCTGTAATAGAAAAAATTGGAGACCTTGCGGGAATTCTTACAAATCTGGAAGAAGGGGATGTTTTATTTATTGATGAAATTCATAGATTACCGAGAAATGTTGAGGAATTTCTTTACAGTGCAATGGAGGAATTCAGGATAGACATAGTTATTGGAGAAGGACCAAAGGCAAGAAGTGTTAAAATACCCTTAAAACCATTTACATTATGTGGAGCAACGACAAGAATAGGACTTTTAACCTCTCCTTTAAGAAACAGATTTGGAATACTTCATCGCCTTGATTATTATTCAAATGAAGAACTTAAAGAAATTATAAAAAGGTCAGCAAAAATATTAAATATAAGAATAGAAGAAGAAGGAGCGGAAGAAATAGCAAAAAGGTCAAGGGGAACACCGAGAGTTGCAAATAGATTATTGAGAAGAGTTAGAGATTATGCTGAGGTGAAGGGAGAGGGTATAATAAATAAAGAAATTGCTGTTATGTCTTTGAATAAAATGGATGTTGACGAAGAAGGTCTTGATGAAATGGATAAGAAAATTCTTGAAGTCATAATTACAAAATTCAACGGTGGTCCTGTTGGAGTTAAAAGTTTATCAATAGCAGTTGGAGAAGAAGTAAGTACAATAGAAGAAGTTTATGAAAGTTTTCTTGTAAGGAAGGGTTTTATCAAAAAGACACCACAGGGGAGAGTTGCAACAGAACTTGCTTATAAACATCTTGGATTAAATAAATATCAGGAAAAATTTGATTCTCTTTTATAAAAATGCTTGAAATAAAAAATTTGAAAAAATCGTTCAGGAATAAAGTTGTTTTGAAGGGAATATCAATGAATGTTAAAAGAGGAGAAATTGTTGGACTTTTAGGTCCAAATGGCGCAGGGAAAACTACTACATTTGAAATAATTATGGGGTTTCTTTCTCCTGATTCGGGAAGTATTTTTTTAGACAGTAAAGATATAACAGAACTTCCTACATGGAAAAGGGCAAGAGAAGGTATATCTTATTTGCCACAGGAAATTTCAATATTTAAAAAATTAACAGTAGAAGAAAACTGTGAAATTGTTCTTGAAGATTTTTATAAGGAAAGAGAGGAGAGAGATAAAATTAGAGAAGAATGTTTGAAAAAACTTGAAATTTCCCACCTTAAAGATAAAGTTGCTGGAAATCTTTCTGGTGGACAGAAGAGACGACTTGAAATAGCAAGAAGTTTAATGTTTTCTCCTAAATTTTTTCTTCTTGATGAACCATTTTCAGGGATTGACCCGAAAACAGTAAGTGAAATACAGGATATTGTTTTAAGTTTAAAAAATGAAAATATAGGAATCCTTTTAACTGACCATAATGTTAGAGAAGCATTAAAAATAACTGATAGAGCATATTTAATTTATGAGGGAGAAATTTTGATAGAAGGGACACCTGAGGAAATTTTAAATCATCCTGAATCAAGAAGTGTATATTTTGGTGAAAAATTTCAACTTT
This sequence comes from bacterium, assembly GCA_035371905.1. Lineage (NCBI taxonomy): Bacteria > bacterium. The sequence continues at coordinate 3,409 of DAORXQ010000111.1, forward strand.
AAAAATGGAAAAATTAAAAATAATTCCTGTTCACATAGGAATTATTATGGATGGTAATGGAAGATGGGCTGAAAAAAGAAACCTTCCAAGAATTTTTGGTCATAAAAAGGGAATAGAAGCGGTAAGGAGAACTGTAAAAGTGGCAAGTAAATATAAAGTAAAATATCTAACTCTTTATTCTTTCTCAACAGAAAACTGGAAAAGACCAAAAGAAGAAATTGAATTCCTTTTTTCTCTTATGGAGCGAAATTTAAGAAAAGAAGGAGAAAATTTACATAAAAATAATGTTAGAGTCAGATTTTCAGGAAGAAGATGGGAACTACCCGAAAATCTTATTGAAATTATGGATTATGTTGAGAAACTGACAGAAAAAAATACCGGTTTAAATCTGATTTTTGCAATAAATTATGGAGGAAGAGGAGAGATTGTTGATAGTTTAAAGAAAATAATTAAAAACAGACATAAGATTGAGGAAATTGATGAAAATTTAATAAATAAATACCTCTATCTTCCAGATATTCCTGACCCTGATTTAATAATAAGAACAAGTGGAGAAAAAAGAATAAGCAATTTTTTACTCTGGCAGTCAGCATATTCAGAATTTTATTTTACAACTGTTTTATGGCCTGATTTTGATGAAAAAGAATTTTTAAAAGCACTTTATGATTATCAAAGAAGAAAGAGAAAATTTGGAGGAATTATTGATAAATGAAAAACATTGTAATTTTTGGCTCAACAGGAACAATTGGACAGAATACTCTTGAACTTATAAGAAGACAGAAAGAGAAATTTAATATTTTATGTATTGCCTGTAAAAAAAATAAAAAATTATTTTCAAAACAGATTGAGGAATTTAGACCGAAATATGCTTACATTGAAGAAAAAGATGAGGATTTCATGAGAAAATATAAAAATGTTAAGTTTTTTTATGGAGAAGAAGGGCTTATTGAAATATCAAATTTAAAAGAAGGTGATTTATTTATTTTTGCAATTCCGGGTATAAAAACACTTCCCGCTTTTATTGAATGTATAAAAAACAAAAAGAAAGTGGCACTTGCGACAAAAGAAATACTTGTTTCAGGAGGTGAAATCATACAGGATTTAAAAAAAGTATATAATTTTGAAATTTTACCTGTTGATAGTGAACATAATGCAATATTTCAGATTTTAAAGTATGAAAACAAAGGGATAAAAAAAATTTATCTCACTGCTTCAGGTGGTCCATTTTATGGGAAAAAAAAGAAAAATGTAAAAGTAAAAGAAGCACTCAACCATCCTGTGTGGAAAATGGGCAAAAAGATAACAATTGATTCAGCAACAATGATGAATAAGACATTTGAAATTATAGAGGCACATTATTTATTTTCATTAAGAGAAGAACAGATAGATGTTGTTATCCATCCAGAAGCAATAATTCATGGAATGGTTGAATTTATTGATGGAACTTTAAAACTTGTTGGTTTTATACCTGATATGAAATTTCCGATAAATTATGTTTTGA
>DAORXQ010000112.1 GCA_035371905.1 bacterium
TGAAAAAAAGTTCCCTCACTTCAACTATAGTTCCATCCGGCATTCCACAATCTTTAATACTTAATTTTTTCCCGCCTCTTATATGAATTTCTTTCCCTGTTTCAGAATTTTTAACTTTACTTTTTAATATGACATCAGAAACAGCACCAATACTGTAAAGGGCTTCTCCTCTAAAACCAAGAGTTTTTATGTTATAAAGGTCTTCAAGATTTTTTATTTTGCTTGTTGAATACCTTTCAAATATTTTTTCTATATCGTCAGATTCTATCCCCTCTCCATCATCTTTAACATATATCAATTTTTTACCCGATTTTTCAATTTTAACTTCTATTTTTCTGCATTTTGCATCAATTGAATTTTCTATAAGTTCTTTAAGTACAGATGCAGGACTTTCAACCACTTCACCAGCCGCTATTTTACTTATGATACTTTCAGTTAAAAAATTAACTTTTCCCATTTATTCTTTCTTTTAATTCCTTTAATTTTAAAAGTGCATCAATTGGTCTTAAGTTTTCTATTTCAATACTTTTCAAATCATTTTTAATTGATTCAAGTTTTTTTATTTCTTCCTTTAATTCATCAACTTTATTTTTTTCTTCAAGTGAAAATAAAGAGGGATATTCAACCTCCACTTCTCCTATTATTTTATCCTTTATCGTTCCTTCAAGTTCAAGTTTTGATAATATTTCATCTGCTCTTTTTATAACATTTTCTGGTATTCCTGCAAGTCTGGCAACATATATTCCATAACTTTCATCAGTTGCTCCTTCTGTTATTTTATGCAGAAAAATTATATTATCCCCTGACTTTTTAACACTCACATTAAGATTTTTAACCCCTCTGTATTTACCAAGAGCCGTAATTTCATGAAAATGTGTTGCAAAAAGAGTTCTAACTTTTTTCTTGTGTAAATATTCTGCGACACTCCATGCAAGAGAAAAACCATCATAAGTACTTGTTCCCCTTCCTATTTCATCAATTATTATCAAACTCCTTTCTGTTAAATTATTCAATATTTCTGCTGTCTCTGACATCTCAACCATAAAAGTACTCTGTCCTTTTGTCAGTTCATCTTGAGCACCAATTCTTGTAAATATTTTATCCACATATCCAATTTTTCCATATTTTGCAGGGATGAAAGAACCAATTTGAGCAAGTAAAACAATTAGTGCTACCTGTCTTATATATGTTGATTTTCCAGCCATATTTGGACCTGTTATAATCAAAAGATAGTTTTCTATTGTATCCAGAAAAGTATCATTTGGAACAAATTCCTCAACTGATTTTTCAACAACAGGATGTCTTCCTTCCTTTATTTCTATTATTGTACTCTTATCAACAATTGGTCTTGTATAATTATTTTCAATTGCTACTTCTGTAAAGGATAATAAAACATCTAATTTTGCTATGGTTTCATTTATTAAATTTATTTTATGTGAGTTTTTTAATATTTCTTCCTTAATTTTTTCTATTATTTCACTTTCAAGTAATATTATTTTTTCTTCAGCAGTCAATATTTCTTCTTCAAACTCTTTCAGTTTTTGTGTTGTAAATCTTTCAGCATTCACAAGTGTCTGTTTTCTTACATAATCAGGTGGAACAAGTTTTAAATTTGGTTTTGTTATCTCAATATAGTATCCGAATATTTTGTTGTAACCAATTTTTAAGGAGTTTATACCAGTTCTTTTTATTTCTTCTTCCTGATATTTTGCAAGATAATTTTCACTGTTTTCCTTTATTTCTCTTAATCTATCTATTTCTTCATTAAAGCCCTTTTTTATAACCTTCCCTTCAAAATTAACAGATGGTATATTTTCATCAATTGCTCTTTCAAGTAAATTTCTCAAATTAGGTATATCATCAATTTCAAAATAGTCAAATTTTCTAAATATTTCCTCACAATTTTCAAGTAATTCAGAAGTTTTTTTCAATAATTTTTTTATTTCTATAATATCTTTTGCAGAACCGTATCCATAACTTATTTTTGTCAGTGCTTTTTCTGTATCCCTGATATCTGCAAGTATATTTTTAATTTTTTCTCTTAAACTTTTGTTTTTTATCAGAAATTCAACAATCTCATGTCTTTTTTGTATTTCTTTTATATCTGTTAATGGATGTAAAACCCAGTATTTCAAAAGTCGTTTACCCATCGGAGTGTTTGTTCTATCAATGATTTTTATAAGGTCTTCAATTTCAAGTCCTTTTATGGCGCAGGATGGAAGATAGACAAATTCATTATCGTTATAAAGAGAAATCCTATCAAGGTGTAAAAGATTGCTTTTGTTTGTATCTTTTAAATAGTCAACCAGTGGACCTATTGATCTTTGAGCATAAACTAGTTTTTCTATTCCAAAACCACTTAAACCTGCAACCTTAAATGTTTCAAGTATTGTTTTTTTTGAAATATCATAATTGAAATGCCAGTCCTCAAGTTCTGTAAGAGTTATATTTTTTAATTTTAAGAGAGGATTTGAGAACAGTACTTTTATTTTATCCTTTCTACTTTCAGGGTAAATAACTTCATATACAGGTAATTTAAATATTATTTCTATTATTTTTGTAATGTCCTGATTTTCATTTGTATATATTACAGAGCCACCACTTTCAATAAATGAATAACCAAAAGAATTTTCATCTATAAATAGAGAAAAAAGATATCTTGCTTCTGGATTTGTTTCATCAATATAAGTTCCAGAAGTTAAAACTCTTATTACTTCTCTCTTTACAATTCCTTTTGCTTTCTTCGGGTCTTCAACCTGTTCACATATAGCAACCTTATATCCATTTTTTATCAATTTAGAAATATAACTATCAGCAGCATGGTAAGGAATTCCACACATCGGTATTTTTCCACTTTTTCCTGCATTTTTTGAGGTTAAAACAAGGTCAAGGATTTTTGAAGCAATTTTTGCATCTTCATAAAACATTTCATAAAAATCTCCAAGACGGAAAAATAAAAGACAATCAGGATACTTTTTTTTAATACTGTGATATTGAACAAGCATTGGTGTGTAATTTTCCATACTTTTTACTCTTCCAGTTTTTCTATTTTAATTTTCTGTAATTCTTTAAATTCAGTTTCAAATTTATCAAGAAAATTTTTTGCTTCTTCAAAATTAGAATTTGTATATTTTAACTGTCTTATTGATTTTTCAAAAGAATTTTTTAAGTTTTCAAATATTTTACCCATACCTTCAAATGATTTCAATATATACTCAGCATTTTTTTCAATTATTTTTCCTTTTAGTCCAAGCAGGATTATATTTAAATAGGCAAATAAACTCTGGGGAGAAACTGGAAGGACTTTTTTTTGAGACCATGAGTAATTAAAAATTGAAGTTCCATCTTTATCCTCACTTATCAACAAACTATAGAAAATCGGCTCACTCGGAATATACATAAAAGCAAAATTAAAAGTACCTCTTTCAGGTTGTATATATTTAGCAACTTTTTCAATATGTCCTTTAACCTCTTTTATAAATTCTTGCTTATTTTTTTCATATTCTTCATCTTTTGAATTAGCCATTTTTTTATAGGATATAACTGGAAATTTTGCATCCACTGGTATAAATCTGTTTTCAATGAAAATAGCAGCATCAACCCTATTTCCAGGAGAAATTAAATACTGAAGTTTATATATTTCTTGTGGTAGAACATTTTTCAACATATTTTCAAGTATCTGTTCACCTATATCTCCTCCAAGTTTTGGGCTTGTAAGGGCAGTTTTAAGTTCTTCATTTACTTTTCTTAATTCTTCTGCAGATTTGCTTAATTCACCAACCCTTAAATTTAAATTTGTTATTAATCCTGTTGTATCTGCAAGTCGTTTATTTAATTGTTCAAGTTTACTATCAAGATTTGAATTAAGTTGAGAAGTTGATGAATTTATTGAATTTGTCAGGTTTTTCACAGTATCTGTTAATGTTTGATGTAATTGTGTTCTTAAATTTTCCATTCTCTGCTGTAAGTTTGTATCAGTTGTTCCGAGTGTTGAGATTGTTTTATTTACCTGGTCAAGAATTAACATTTCAGTATTTTTAAGAATATTTGTTATTTCCTGATTTAACTGATGTCTTGTATTTAAAAGATTCTCAGAAAATTCCTTTGAAATGGTTAGTATTTTTTCTTTAATTTCATCCTGCTTTAAAATGATATCTCTGGCATCTGTTTCTTTTTTTGTCACAATAAGAAATATAATAACTATCAGAAGAACCAGATTAAGTAGAAGCAATAAGTTCAGCATATTTTAATTATAACTCAATTTCATTCTAAAATCAATGTATCAAGGAGACATCTTTTTTCATTAAAGTTATCTTTGAAGTGAATAAAAGTCATTCTTGACGAACTTTTTAAAATGAGAAATAATGAAATTGAATGGGGAAGGTCTTTATTTACAATATTAATTTCAAGGGGTATAAAAATAAAAAGGGTTAAAGTGAAAAGAATAATATATTTTGGGTTTATTTTTTTTATTTGTATTAGTTTTATATCTGTCCAATCAGATAATTTAGTAAATGAGTGTGAGATGTTAGAAATTGCAGTGAAATATGAGAGAGAGGGGAATTTAAAAAAAGCAATTGAAATTTATCAGGAGATATTTGATAATACACAAAAAGACATTTATAAAGAACTCTCATTAGAAAATCTCGGAATGATTTATGAGAAACAAAAAGAATATGAAAAGGCAATAGAAATTTATAAAAAATGTCTTGATTTAGTTAAAGTACCATTTAAAATATGTAATACAAAAATCAGAATTGCTTACTGTTATTTTTATCAAAAAAAATATTCTGATGGATTTCAAATCCTGGAAGAAATAATACAGGAATATCCATCAACCACATTTTCAGCATTTCTATGATAATTTGTAGGTTTTCCACTAAAT
>DAORXQ010000113.1 GCA_035371905.1 bacterium
ATACTCTTAATAAAACTAAATCCAGATTTCCTGTTTCTTCACCTACTCTTACCATAGATATAATCATATTTGAAAATAAATTTGAATGTTTTTTTAATGCTTGAGAAAAACTCGCTCCCTCTCTTATACTTTTTTGTATGTCAAGAAAAACATTTTTCAATTTTCCATCTTTCATTTGTGAAATTAATCCTGTAAGACATTCGTCAAGAGGTATTTTAGAGTTTAAAAAAGTAGATAATTCTCTTATTGCAACAATTAAGTCATCTTCTCTTATTTTATCAAAAATTGAAAAATTAAATTTTTTAAACTCTTTTACATTTACAATATAATATCCTTCTTTTTGAAATTCATTTTTTAAAGTATTTATATTTTCAACATCTTTTTTTATTTTTATTACTTTTCCTTTTTTATCTATCAGAGTAAATATAAAGGTGGGCATTTTAAACATCCTGTGTTACTCTTAAAACTTCTGAAATTGTTGTAAGTCCTTTTTTAACTTTTTCTATCCCATCCATTCTCAATGTTTTCATCCCTTTTTTCAATCCTTCTTTTTTGATGTCATTTGATGATGCTCTCTTTAATATAAGTTCCTTTATTCCTTCATCAATAATAAGGAGTTCAAAAATACCAGTTCTTCCATAATAACCCTCATTTAAACACTGTTTACATCCCTTCCCTTTCATAAATTTACTATTTACAATTTCATCCTCACTAATACCAATTTCAGAAAGTAATTCTACCGGAGGATTTTCAGGAATAGAACAATTTGGGCAATTTAATCTAACCAACCTTTGAGCCATAACTCCTATTAAAGAGGATGAAAGTAAATATGTTTCAATTCCCATATCTATCAATCTAACAATAGCACTTGAAGCATCATTTGTATGAAGGGTACTGAAAACAAGATGTCCGGTTAATGATGCCTGTATTGCCATTTCCGCTGTTTCTTTATCTCTTATTTCTCCCACCATTATTACATTTGGGTCGTGTCTTAAAATTGACCTTAATCCATTAGCAAAGGTTAAACCTACTTTGTGATTTACCTGTATTTGATTTATCCCTTCAAGATTATACTCAACAGGGTCTTCTAGAGTTACTATATTTATTCCTGGATTATTAATTTTAGATAAAGCAGCATAAAGAGTTGTCGTTTTTCCACTTCCGGTTGGACCTGTTAATAAAATAATACCATGGTCACAGTGGATTAATTGATTGAATTTTTTGTAATTATCTTCAGAAAAACCGAGTTCTTCAAGACCAAGTAAAAAAGTTGCCCTATCAAGTAATCTTAAAACAATTGATTCTCCAAAAAAAGTAGGTATTATTGATATTCTTATATCAATTTTTTTACCATCAACTTTTATAGAAGTTCTTCCATCCTGTGGAATCCTTTTTTCTGCAATATCAAGATTAGACATTATTTTTATTCTCGTTACGATAGGAGGATGAAATTTTTTGGGAAGAACAAAAATATCGTGCAAGATACCATCAATCCTATATCTTACTTTTAAAGAGTTTTCAGTAATCTGTAAATGAATATCACTTGCTCTCATAGATATTGCTCTATAAATTATTTGATTTACAATTCTAATAACAGGTGCTTTGTTGGCAAGGTCAAGTAGATTTGCTGTTTCTGTATTAATATCTTCTTCTATGTGTAATATTTCTTCTGAACTGAGGTCGTCAATAACTTTTTTAGAAGAACTTGGATGATAATAAAACTTCTCAATACACTCATTTATTTTTTCATCACTTGAAAGAGCAATTTTTATATCTTTTTTTAAAATTGTTTTTATTTCACCTATATCAAGATTTAAAGGGTTATTTGTAACGATTATAATTTCTCCATTTTCTCCATTTATAGGTATAAAACAGTTTGTCTTAAGAAAATTATATGGAAAAACATTTAAAATTTCAGGGTCTATCCTGTCTTCAAAATTTTCAATCCACATAACTCTATCCATTATTTTTTTCCTTTATAAGTTTTTCTTTTTCCTGTTTTATTTTTTCTGCATCTTCAAAAGTCGAGATTATATGAGGAGTAATGAATATCATTAAATTTGTTTTTATAGATTTTGTTGAGTCCTTTCGGAATAATCGTCCAAGCAATGGTATATCTCCTAAAAACGGGACTTTCTGAACAGATTTTTCTGAATCATTTCTTAAAAGGCCTCCAAGAACAACAGTTTTTCCATTTGGAATTATTAATGTTGTTTCTGCTTGTCTTTTTGCAGTTGTTGGTGCTTCAGGTATTCCTCCTTCAACAAGTTTAGTAACTTCCTGAGAAATTTTTAATCTTACATATTTATCCTGACTTATCTGAGGAGTAATTTTCAAAACAATGCCTACATCTTTATAATCATAACTTTTAACTACATCACTACCCTGACCGGAACCATAGGTATAAAATCTTGTTTCTTTTAAATAAGGTATATTCTCACTAATATTTATTTTTGCCTCCTGATTGTCTGCTGTTACAATCTGTGGAGTGGAGAGAATATTGAATTGACTGTCTTTTGCATATAAGTTTATTAAAGCACCAACACTTAAAGGATAGGTAAAATCACCTTTATAGAAAGCAAGAGAAAGTCCTGATGGTGGAACACCTGATTTTATATAAGAAGCAATATCTCCAAAATCTGTTCCCACTGCACCTGTATATTGTTCATTATTAAATTTCCAAGAATTTGCCCATTCTATTCCAAGTTGCTGAGTTTTATCAAAAGTCACCTCTGCTATTAATGCTTCAATTAAAACCTGATTTGTTAAAATATCAAGTTCCTTTATTATTTTTTCAATAGTATCAAAATCATTAGGGTCTGCATAAATTATTAATGAATTTGTTGCTTTTGCACTTACTACCTGAGGTTGAATTGGTGCAGTTCTTGCAGATGGTCTAACAGCAGAAATTTTTCTCTGTAATATTTGACCAAGTACTTTTGCAACTTCTTCAGCATCTGCATTTTGTAGTTTGAATATCCTTATTTCTTCCTGTCCAGGAGGACTTGGTTTATCTATTTTTTCAATAATTTCCATGATTTTTTTTATATTTTCTCCAACATCTGAAATGATTAAAGTATTTGTTCTTGTATCAACTGTAATTTGCCCTCCTTTTGTAATGTATGGTGTAATTATCTGAGAAATTGTATCTGGGGGATAATATTTTAAAGAAATCACCTGAATTATATATTCTTCCTCTTTATCTTTTGGAATATCTGATATATTTATGTACCTTGTTCTTGTTTTTCCATCAGATATCGGTACAATTAAAGAAATGTTATCTTTTTTTATAGTTGTAAATCCATAAAAATTCAGTACTGCTTTAAAAACTCTATCAATTTGTTCAACAGGAATTGGTGTAGTTGAATAAATAGTTATTGTTCCTCTAACATTCGGGTCTATTACATAGTTTTCTTTTGTGATTTCACTGACAAATTTAATGAAAGTTCTTATGTCAACATTATTAAAATTTAAATAAAAATTATTTTCACATAATAACAAAAATGAGAAAGAAAAAAAATAAATAAAACTAAATAAAAACTTTTTCATTTTTATTTTATTTCTGAATTCTATTTTTATCTAAGCCCCTGAGTTCCCAGTGCTCTACTTCTTTGCTGTGTATAGGAATCAATGGCATTCTGAATTGCTTCTTTTACTCCATCGTCGGTTTCTTTCTTTAATCTTTCAAGCAATATATTCAAAATTTGAGGATTATATTCCATAGCAGAAATTATTTTAACAGCATTTTTTCTTACCTCTACATTATCATCATTAAGATATTTTATTATAGATGGGTCTACTCCAAAAATTCCTGTTAAACTTGTTCCTCTTGTTCCACTTTGTCCTTCTCTACCCAATCCAATACTCTGTAAATATAATTCTATTGAGTCAGTTAGTACTTTTTTCACTCCTTCGTCTTTCTCATATTTTAATCTTACAAGTAAAGTTCTTAAAGCAACAAGTTCTTTTAAACTTCCTTCTTCATACTCATTGTTATTATTCCCAGTCGTTCTATTGGTATCTCCTGAAAAACTTCTTGTTGAATAAATTTTAGTTGCATATTGTCTTACAATAGGATCAGGGTCATCCATAAATCTTAAAATAGTAACATCTGTTCCAAATAAAATATCAAGACCCATTGATGCCATATCTTGAACTTCAGGGTCAGGGTCACTTAAAAGCACAAAAAGGTCAGGAATAAAAATCGCTCCTCCTATTCCACCAGATGTTGTATTATTATTTCCTGTATTGTTGACATCTATTCCAAATAGTCCTCTTATTCCACTATTATTATTTGTATTATTTCCTGTTCCTTCTCCTGATACCATTGCCCCAGTTAATGATTGGATTGCCTGAATTCTTACTTTTGGGTCAGGATGTCTTAAGTAACTTCCAATTATTGCTGCCAGGAAATTTGCAAGTTGCGAACTCCTGTAATCCTGCTGTTGATTTCCTGATTGCCCTCTAATTCCAAATCCTGTACCTGTTCCAGATCCTCTCTGTCCTGAAGTTCCTGTTCTTGACCCAATACTTCCTTGTCTGGATATGTTTGAAATTCTTGTTGCTTGTTGAGTTGAGGTTTGAGAAAATACAGTTGCTACCATCAATATTATCATTAAACTTACTATTTTTTTTACCATTTTCCCCTCCTTTTTTTTATTTTCTCTTTTTTCATTTTTATATTACCTTTATTTTTTATAAATGTCAATACTTTAATTTTAAAATTTCTCAAGTAATCCTCCTTCTATTTTTTCCTCTGATTTTTTAACATCTGGTTTTGAAATTTCTTCTGCTTCTTCATAAGATGAAATTATGTGGGGTGTTAAGAATATAAGAAGTTCACTTTTAGTTCCATCAAAAGTTGGTTTTTT
>DAORXQ010000114.1 GCA_035371905.1 bacterium
TGTCGCAATCCCCTTTAAAGCAGGTCAGAAATTCTAACCGCGGGCTTTCAAAGAGCAAGTATATCAATAATTTTAATATCCTTTTCCGCAAAACCACTATTTTTCAACTTAAAATTTTTATAATATAAATACCTTATTTTGTCAAGTCCATTGTCTCTCAATAAATCCCAACTTGCGCTAACCCCCCCCTACTTCCTGCTTAAAAAAACATTTGCGCTAAAATTTATTTCTTTCTATAAACCATTCCCAAAAAGGTATAAATTTTACTCTTCCTTTTATACCAAACCATTTTATTTCTTCTTCGGCTTTATATTCGTTATTCAATATTATCAGATTTTCACATCTCAATTCTTCTTTTCCTTTCAAAAGTGCCCTTATTTCTCTTTTTTTTGTTTTTATATCTGAAATTTCATAAGCAACCTGTATCAATGAAATTGTGTCTGTTCCTTTCCTCACTACAAAATCAATCTCTTCTCCTTTTTCATTTTTCCAATAATATAGTTTTATTTTCCCTTCCATTTCATATCTTTTAAGTTCAACTGCCACAGCATTTTCATATAAAAATCCAGTATCTTCTGTTGCTTTAAGCGAACAGGTATAAATAAATCCATTGTCTATACAATATATTTTCTTATTTGAAGTTATCATTTGTTTTAATTTGAAAGAAAATTTGTTAACTCTGAAAATCAAAAAACCTTCCTCAAGGTAATCAATGTATCTCTCAATAGTATGAACACTTCTTGCACCAGTTATTTTTGATAATGTATTGTATGAAAATTCTTTGCCTGTGTTTGATATGAGATAAATAGCAAGGTTTTCTATAACATCTGGTTTTCTTATTCTGTATCTTTTTACTATATCTTTGTAAATCAATGAATTAAAAAGCATACTCAAATAATCCTTAAAATCAATTTTTTTAATATGTGGTTCAGGAAATCCACCAAAATTTATATACTGAATTAATTTACTTTTTATTTCACTCGTCGTAAGTTCTTTTCCCTCAATCCTTAAAAATTCCTGAAATGAAAATGGAAAAACAAACACTGAAATATGTCTTCCTGTTAAATGTGTGGAAAGGTCTCTACCCAAAAGTTTTGAATTACTTCCTGTAAGAATAATGTTAAATCCTTCTCTCTGTAATCTATTAACAAATATTTCCCAATTTCCAATGTTCTGTATTTCATCAAAAAAAAGTATCTTTGGCTTTCTGTAAACAATTTTTAAAGCATTTATCAGGTCATCATAATTCTTAATGTTGATTATTCTTTCATCCTCAAAGTTAATGTATCCAAAATCGCCTTTTTCTTTTAAAAAATGTATGCCAAAAAATGATTTGCCAGCCCTCCTCGGTCCAATTATAACCTTAATTAAATCATTTTCAAACTTCCTTTTGTCTATATCCCTTTCAATAAACCTTTCCTCAAACTTCCTCTCTATTTCTCTCTTTTGTAAAAGTAATATATCTTTAATTTTTTCCATCTTAATGCACAAATTTTACTATTTTTGTGTATTATATTTTAATATATAACAAAAATCTGTCAAATTTGATAACTTGAAATGGCTGACCTTGTTTTCGTTTTTAAATTATATAAAAATCCATGTCTTTTGTAATCTCTCCTATGCCAATTATCTCTACTTTTTTTAAACAACCTTCACATATTATATAAAATCTTATGCTATCATTCTCTTTATCTATTATCTCACCTGTCTTTTCTTTTATCTTTTTTAATTGCTCATCATCTATAATACATTCAAAAACACTATACTGAACGCGTGTGCCATAATTTTCAAGTATCTGACTTACCTTAAATCTTTTTTTATCATCCTGAATATCATAACTTATTACCACAAACATTTTATTTCAACTCAAAAGGTAAATATTCACAGTTTTCCAGTATTGTTTTCTCAAATTTCCTTATCTGGTGTTGAATAAGTTTTCTGTAATTCATTGTCTGGTCTTCATAATTTATTTCAGTTAAAATTCTTCTCTCATACTGTTTTAAATATTCTTTTATAGATGCCTCATTTAAATAAATTTTTCCTTCCTCTTCTTCACGAAAACCATCTCCCTTTATTATCTCTTTGTTAATTATTTCAAGTACCAATCTATCAATAATTACCTGTCTGAATTCTTCCATTAAATCAAGAGCAAGTGCAGGTCTTCCATACTCTACTGAATGCATAAATCCAAGATAAGGGTCAAAACCTATTGCCTGTAAAATTGAAAATACCTCACTTGTTAAAATAGAATAACCAAAACTTAAAAGTGAATTTACAGGGTCTTTTGGATTTCTCGGTACTCTTTTTTCAAATTCAAAGTTTTTAAGTATCATCTTTCCAAAACAATCAAAATAAATTGCAGAACATCTACCTTCAAGTCCAACTATAGATGAAACAGAATTTTTTCTTTTAAGTTCTTCAAGGTTTTCTTCAATTTCTTTTATTTCACCTGAAAAATCAATTTCTGGATGATTTCTCTGGTATTTCTGTAGAAAATTTTTTATGTTGTTAATTTTGCCTTCTACAAACTTTTTTGAGATTTCAACTCTAAATTCATCTGAATTATATTTTTCAAACTGTTTTATTCTTAAAAGAACATTTTTTGATTCAACCGGCTGAAGTTTTCCTATAAATTTACCATAGATTGTAAAAAAGGAAGTGTCAATGCCTGATGTAAGTAAAAATTTTAATGCCTGAGTTGTGATTTGTATATTCCCAAAAATAAAAACTTTATCAACTTTAAATTCAGGAATTTCAAATATAACACTGTCTTCTTTTTCAATTACAAATCTTTTATCTTCTTTCTTTAATTTTGCACCCTGTTCTGTAATATATAATGTCGCCAATTTCAGAAGTTATTAGGCAATTGGAAATACTCAATTTTTATTTTAATTTGGTTGCAACAATCATTTATAAAGTCCTTTATAAATTTTAAAATTTTCTTCCAATCATCTTTATTTACAGGTCTATCTCCATGTGCAAGTTTTGAAGTGTTTCTGATATTCAAAATATTTTTAAATTTTTTTTCTTTTTCTCTATAAATTTTTCCAATTTCGTCTCCAAGTTCATCTAACAATTCATATGAATCAACAAGCCCAATTTTTATTTTCCCTTCTTTATCTTTTTTAATTTCCCATTTTTCTTTATTTTTAACTTTTTCTATATCAACACTTGATGTCTCAATACCATATTTATTTTTTAATCTTTTTTGTGCAAAAAGTTCTAATGCTCTATATAATCTTGCTGTAGCATTGTCATAAAAAGAATTATGTGCCTGTCTTTCAGCATTTGCCACTAAATCAAAAACAGATTCGTATCCAGTTATTTTTTCACAAATCTTTAATAAATAATTTAAATGATCTTTAAATCTGCCACCATAGTTTTTAAGTATTGAAAGAGATTTGTCGTATTCAAAAATGTCCCAATAATAAAAACAGGTGCATAATTCACATTTCTCTATAATTTTTTTCTGTGTTTCTCTATCAAAAGTTGAGTACGTTAAAATATTTTCAAGTATTACTTTTGCAGGATAATATAAATATCGGGATATAAATTCATTAACAATTTGAAGAAGGAAATCAACCCTTGCAGAATTTACATTTTCAAGGACAGGGAAACTCAACTCCTTAATTTTTATAATATCTTCTCTTTTTCCTTTGACAATAGAAGGTTTTGTTTTGAATTCAAAAGCAGTAAGAATAGCCAGAACACTTGACATTGTTTTAGTTCCTCCTGTAAAATCACAGATAATCTCATCTCCTTCTTTTAAGGCTTTTTCTATTGTTTGTTTTGTTTTTTCATAAACTTCGTTAAAATCATCAGGGTCATTAAGTACCACTTTTTCGTAAGATTCAGAATATTCTGCTTGTTCTATAATTGGTGGGTATTTTTCTCCTTTTTCAATTATTTCTCCACACTTTTTACATTTTATTTCCTTTTTTCGTAAACATGGTTTTTCATTTATAACTCTACCATTTTTATCTTTACCATCAATAGTAATGCTTGATGCAACCTCAGGTTTGCCACCAGAACAAATAAAATATATAAAATCAGGATTATATCCTTTTATAGCAGATACAACAGGTTCATCGCTTCCACCAACTGTGATTATAAGAATTCTTCTGCTCATATTATTTGAATAGAAACCCAGCCCATTGAAATGGCACCAGATATTAATTTTCTCGTTTTAGGTTTTTGGACTTTATAAAAAATTTTAAGTTTTTCAGAAAGTATTAAAAAGGAAGTAGCCCAAGCAGTTGAACCCTGGCCTAATCTTAATAAATATCCATCCTTTGGTGGTTCAGGTAATATAATAATTTTCCCAGTTGCATATTCTTTTTCTTTTTTATAAACTTCTCTATAAAATCTATCAGCCATACTTAAAATTTCTTCTTCTTTGAATTTACAATCATCTGTTGTTTTTATTTCTGTCTCAAATTCAGTATTTATTTTTAATGTCTCATATAAAATTGGGAGTTTGTTTTGTGTTTTAGCACCAATAAGTTTTGAAAGAGAAAGTTCTAATGATTCTTCTGGTTTTTTAAAATTTGAATCCCTTACAATTAAATATTGTGCAAATTTCCCTCTATCATATTTTCCTGTGATTTCAGATAAAACTTCTGCAAGATGGTTCTCAAAATTTGTAAATTTTTTTATATTTTTCTTATACAAAACTTCTTCCATCAATCCTGATAAAATACTTCCTTTTAAAGAACTGCCAGGAATATAAACACTTCCACAAGATTTTATAAACTCTTTTACTTCAATTGGATTGAATTTTTCAGTTGTTTTTGATATATCTATTTGGTATAGAGTACATGAAAGAAGTAAATCAAGTGGTAAAATATTTTTTATATATCTTT
>DAORXQ010000115.1 GCA_035371905.1 bacterium
TACTGCAGCAGATGCTCCAATTCCAGTAATATCTATTTTCCTTTTTCTTAATTCAAGCAGTTCTTCATATTTTCTTTTTCTTGTAGTTAAATCTTCAAGTTCTTTTTTAATTTTTTCAATTTCCTCATTATTTGTTTTGATTTTTTCTTCACTTATCCTTTTTTCTTCAAGTAACTTTTTTGTTTCTTTATCAGTTAAAGGTTTCCTTCCACCAGGAGTAATTCCTGGAGGAGCACCTGCAGGGAATTCTTCATTGTAACTGTAAAGTTGGTTATCTATTTGAGCGATTCTATTATTCAAATTCTGTATTTCGCTATTCAAAACAATTTGTTTTGCTGTTAAATCATCTACCTTTGTATTTATTTCCTGAATATTTTTTCTTGCATCTTCTCTTTCTTTTTCTCTTCTACTTATCATACTTGAAAGTGTATTCCTCAATTCTTCAATAACTTTTTCTGCCTTTAAATTACTAATAGTATCAAGAGCAACAATCCTTATTTCAAATAATTCTTCTTCATCTTTAATAATTTCAAGTAACATATCTATTACTTCTGAATTATTAATTTTTCCAGCAGCAAGTATTAAATTTCTTTTAACTTCAGGTTCTTTTTCATCTTTTATAATTGAAAGAATGTCACTTATAACTTTTTGTATTTCAGTTGCAGAATATGTAACTATTTCACCTGATGCCTTTTTTCTTATTTCTTCAGTTCCAAATTTTATTCTTTTTATTAATGTAGGGATTGGTGTTTTTGTAACTTCAGAAGATTGAGTTGTTCCAATGTTCTTTAACATTTCAGGTGGTAATTCTTGCAGTATATTTGATGGTAATCCTTCCGATGTTGTTTTTTCTTCTTTCTTTTTCTCTTCTTCTTTTCTCTTTTTTTCTTCTATTTCTTGCTGTTCCCATTTTTTAGTAATTTGAATTTCTTTTTCACTATTTTCAATGTCGTTTTTCAGTTTTATTGCATTTTTACCGTAATATGTTAAAGGTGCGGTATTTATAATTTTGTTCAATGTTTCTATCGCTTCACTTTTTTTATTTTGGGATAAATATACTAAAGCAAGTGTATAGTAATAAGAAAGATTTTGAGAATTTATATTTATTGCTTTTTGTAAATTTGTAATCGCTTTATCAGATTCTCCCTTTCTATAATATGCTTCTCCAAGGTAATAATAAACATCGGAATTCTCTGGAGAAATTTTTTTTGCTTCTTCAAAAATATTTATTGCTTTTACATATTCTTCAGTTTTTAAATATATAACACCCTCATTGATTAAATCTGTAAATTCTCTACCGTATACTAAAAAGGTGAATATTGTAAACATTAATATTATATTTTTCTTCATCTTTTCCCTCCTTTTTTATTTAATATTACCTTAAAAATAAAAGGAATGTCAATTGGTAATTTTTTCATCACTCTTTCATTTGTTTTTTTAACTGTTCAATTAGTTCATCTAATTCGCCATCCATAATTTTATCAAGATTATAACTTGTAAAATTTATTCTGTGGTCTGTTAATCTGTTTTGAGGGAAATTATAAGTTCTTATTTTCTCACTTCTATCACCTGTTTTTATAAGTTTTTTTCTTTCTGTATCTATTTTTTCCTTTTTTTCTCTTTCATAAATATCTTGTAATCTTGCTCTTAAAATCTTCATTGCTTTTTCTCTATTTTTTAATTGAGATCTATCATCCTGACAACTTACTGTAATTCCGCTGGGGATATGGGTTATTCTTACTGCTGAAGATGTCTTATTAACATGTTGTCCACCATGTCCACTTGCTCTAAATGTTTCAATTTTTAAATCTTCTGGATTAATTTTAATTTCTTCGCTTTCTATTTCTGGTAAGACAGCAACAGTTGCTGCGGATGTATGAATTCTTCCGTAACTTTCTGTTTTTGGTACTCTTTGAACTCTATGTACTCCACCTTCATATTTTAAATTACCATAAGCTCCTTTTCCTTTAACAGAAAAAATTATTTCTTTATATCCTCCAAGTTCAGAAGGGTGAGAATCTAAAATTTCTATTTTAAAATTGTTTTTTTCACAATATTTTAGATACATTCTGAAGAGATCACCAACAAAAAGACATGCCTCTTCTCCACCTATTCCTGCTCTTATTTCAACAATAGCATTTTTGTTATTGACCTCATTTTCAGGATTTAAAAGATTTTCTATTTCAATTTCTATTTTATTTTTTTCTTTAATTAAAGAATCAAGTTCTTCTTTTGCAATCTTTTGCAGTTCTTCTTCCCCATTCTCTATTATTGCTTTATCTTCCTCTATTTTTTTTAAAATTTCATCATATTTCTTTTTGAGTTTTAATATTTCTTCATAAACACTTATTTTTTTAAGAACTTCTTTGAATTTTTCAGTATCTTTCTTTTCCTGCGAAAGAAGTTCAAGATATTGTCTATATTCTATTTCTATTTCTTTGATTTTTTCATCCACCATATTTTTTCTTAAATTTTTCTACTCTTCCAGTGATATCAACGACTTTTTGTTTTCCTGTAAAATAGGGGTGGCATTTATTACATATTTCCACTTTAATTTCTGATTTCGTTGATCTTGTTTTTACAATATTTCCACAAGCACAAACTATTGTTGCATCTTTATACTCAGGATGAATTCCTTTTTTCATTTTTTCCCTCCTCTATTATTTCTATTTCAAATTCTTTTAAATCATCTCTACTGACGGGTTTTTCAACTATTGTTATTCCCTCACCGCTAAAATATTTAATAGTATTTCCTTCAATCAAAAATCTTATTTTTTCTATTTCAGGAAACTGTGTTCCAGTATAAACAATCTGAGCAATTCTTGTTTCCATTAATAAAGTTCCTCCTCCTTCTTCAACCTCTTTTGAAAAATTTAAATTTAAAGTATCACCTTCTATTTTTAAATCCAAAATTCTTGTATTTTCGTTTAAACTTGTAGAAAAACCATTTTTTTTCTCTTCTTCTGTGGGTCCTTTTATTAATTCCCGCATAGTATTTTCTATTTTGTTTTCTATCCCTCTATAATACTTAATTTTTCTTATCACTGGTTTAACAATAGTTTTATCCTTTTCCTGTTTAACCAAAAAAATGTATACATTTGTTTTTTGTGTAAATTTTTCAATTATTTCCCAAGTCCCCAGTAAAAGAAGTAATAAAATAAATATTGAAAACAGAACATAAATTACAATCTTTTCTTTTTTTTCCATAGAAATCTTTCCAAATCAAAAAATAATAAATACGTTTTAAATTCATATTATACCTTTTTATTTTTTAAAGTCAATTTAATAGAGGTTTGTTATGCTTTTATAACTTTTGGAAGTTTTTCTTTATAAACATTTCTTGTGTCAATAATTAGAGGAACACAATCATAAAGTGTTTTATAATCAATATTTGAATGGTCAGTAACGATGATTGCAACATCGTAATTTTTTAATTTTTCAGGAGAAAATTCAATAGAAAAAATAGGTTTAGGATATTGTCTCGTTTTTTTTACCTCTTTCACAAAGGGGTCATAATAATCAATTCTATCAACATTTTTTTTCTCAAGAATTTTTATAATTTTGAAAGCAGGTGACTCTCTGATATCATCTACATCTTTTTTGTAAGCAATACCTACTATTAAAATTTTACTTCCTTTTATTGGTTTTCCTTGCATATTCAGACCTTCTATACATTTTTCAACTACATAATAGGGCATCATAGTATTTATTTCGCCTGCCAGTTCAATAAAACTTGTTGTAAAATCATATCTTTTTGCTACCCATGTTAAATAAAATGGGTCAATGGGTATACAATGTCCACCAAGACCCGGTCCTGGATAAAACGGTTGAAAACCGAATGGTTTTGTTTTAGATGCTTCAATTACTTCCCATATATCAATTCCCATTTTTTCAAAAAGCATTTTAAGTTCATTAACAAGGGCTATGTTAACTGCTCTATAAATATTTTCAAGAAGTTTTGTCGCTTCTGCTACTTCGGTAGAAGAAACAGGTACCACTTCATCAACTATTTGAGAATATAAAACTATACCTATTTTTTTGCAATTTTCTGTAATTCCTCCAACAACCTTTGGAATGTCTTTTGTTTTATATTTTGGATTGCCAGGGTCTTCTCTTTCTGGTGAATATATAAGAAAAAAATCTTCACCTGCTTTAAGTCCTTTTTTTTCAAATTTTGAAAGGTAAATTTCTCTTGTTGTTCCTGGATAAGTAGTTGATTCAAGTGAAATTATATGTCCTTCTCTCAAATTTTCATATATATCATCTGCTGTTTTGTGAAGATATGTCAGGTCAGGTTCTCTGTAAGGATTTAGTGGTGTTGGGACACATATAACAATTGCATCAACTTCTTTTAATCTTCTCATATCTGTTGTTGGTTCCAGATTTGGAATAATTTGTTTTATTTTTTCTTCAGGAATGTAGTGAATATAAGAAATCCCTTTTTTCAATTTTACTACTTTTTCTTCATCTGTATCAAAACCAATAACATTAAATCCACTCTCTATAAATCTAATAACAAGGGGTAATCCCACATATCCAAGCCCAATTACACCAACTTTTATTTCTTTCTTTTCAATCTTTTTTACTAAATTATTAATTTCTACCATGGTTAAAGTTTAACTTTTAAATCATTATTCTTCAAGTTTTACTATTTTTACCTCTGAAAGATTAATTATGAAACACTCAACATTATTTATATTGAAGATTTTTTTCATCGCTATTTTATAAATTTCAAGTTGTTCTTTATATTTTTCTAAATCAGAGAAATATGTTTTGAATTCGTAAATTTTTATTTTCCCTTTTTCTATAAAAACTTTATCAATAATTCCTTCGTAAATTTTATTATTCATTTC
>DAORXQ010000116.1 GCA_035371905.1 bacterium
CTTAAACTTCTCTCTGAATCACCTTCGGATGCAGTGACGGCGGTCTTATTACCTGAAGGTGTGGATGGTGATAAACTGGTAAAAATTTTAAGGACAAAATATGGTATGTCCATAGCAGGCGGGCAGGAACAACTAAAAGGTAAAATCATAAGAATTTCCCACCTTGGCTGGCAGGATGAGTTTGATGTCCTCACAGCAATCAGCGGTGTTGGTGTGGGACTTAGGGAAATGGGTGTTGAGATTGACATTGAAAAAGGCATCTCAGTCGCCCGGAAGATATTATTTGGTTGAAGAAGAGTGTTTTGTCCTAATAAGAAATATTCAAAAATTAAGAGTGGTTTATTTCTTTTATTGACTGGTTAATTTTATCCGCAAAATCAGAAAAATTATCAAACCAGTATTGTCTATAATTCTCTAAAACTTCTGCACTACCTCTTTTTACCTTAAGTAGCAGTTTTGTAATTATTGAAATACCGTTGTTGTACGGAAAGACTCTAATCTTTTTCTGTCCATTTTCTTCAACCTCAAATATCCTTGAAAAACCATCAATCTTTCTGTATCCATCGGCATATTCTGTCCCTTTTGGGTCAACAAACAGAATCAAGTATTTTTTGCCTTTTTGTGCCCAGAAGATAAAGTCCGGTTTGAAATTAACGACATTATTTTCCTTCGGGTTGTAATAAGGAATAAAAACTTCGTCCAGAGTTTGGTCAATCTTTGAAAACATCCACCAGTCAAACTGCGTAAAAATATTGTTCGGATTTGCAAGATATCCTTCTAACTCCTCAATAAATCTTACCTCACTATCAACATTTATGATATGATTGAGGTAATCAATTTTTTCTGTCTCTGAAACTATTATAGGAAGATAGTAATGGTTAGCAAGATACTTGATTTTAATTCTTTGATTGTTAATCTCGTAATGAGAAGATTGGTCAAATAACTTAAGTTGTTCATCATACTTTTTCCGTTTTCCTGTTTTAAATAATTCGTCTAACTGTTTCTCGTGTTCTGGTTTATTCCTTATGATTTCAATTCTCTTTTTGATTTCCTCATATTTTTCGCCATCACTGAACCTGACTTTCTTAAAATGCACGATTTCACCTTCTAATTTTTTAAATTCATCCAACTCTTTGTTTTTAACTCCAAAATATTCAAAAATCCGTTCCAGAGTTAACTCCGGTTCAAAGAGCGAGTCCCTTTCGTCAAAATCATAGTACCTATCTTTGTTCGCAAAACTTTCTTTCACTTTATTCAAAACCTTTACTTCACAATTATATTTAGCCAGAGCAACTTTATCACCTAAAAATCTGTAGAATTGCGATGTTATATCAAAATCTTCCCTCCTGATGGAATATCTCTGGATGTCTTTTTCTTCAGCAAAAATTCTTTTAGAGTTTTTGTAAACTGGCACCAGAAGAAGATGTCTTTGCACCTCCGGGTTTAAGATAAACAATTCACCCAAACTCTTATCCTGTTTTTCTGCTTTTAGCGTTGCGATTATTTCTTTTAAGTTTTTCGTGTTGGTTCCAAAAACGAACAGGGACTCAATTGGTAAAATCAGATTTTTAACTTTTTCAAAAACTTCATTTTTAATTTTCTTTGCATTTAATAACTTTTGAAGTCGTTTTCTTTGATGTTTTTGTGGCTCTATTCTTACGCCTCTGCCAACTGATTGCAGAATGAATTTTTTGGCATCACTTCCTACTCCAATATTAATAAACAAAATAATGTTTGGTCTGTTAGAATCCCAGCCCTCGTAAAAAGAACGAGAGCCCATTAAAATATTTATATCTGAATCATCCTGATTGATTCTCTTAAAATAACTTTCATTTTCAACACTTTCAATTATCTCATATCCTTCAAGTTTATCATCCAGCCATCCAGAAATGTCTCCGATTTTTATTAACGCAAATGGCTTGTCAGCCGTTATTAGTTTAAAAATCAATTCCTGTCTATTCCCTGGGATTTTTAAAACCTCAATTGTACCCGGAGTTTTAGCGTTCAAAACATCTTTCAAAACATCCTTATAGTCCAATTTTCTAATTAAATCAGCATTTATTAAACATTTAAGTTCCTCAAACTCAAATGTTGAATGGTCATTGAACTCTTTGATAAGTTCTTGCTTCGCATTATTAAATAAATCTGCTCTAATTTCATTTTTGGCAACTCTTTCCAATTCTCTGAAAAACAATTCTAAATCAGATTCTTCCACATCTACAGAATTAACAAGAGTAAGAAGTAATGGACGGTGATAAAAAGAGCCATCAACTCCTTTAATTTTTTTAAAATACTTATTTATGTAAGTTAATAGCAGCATTGTTTTCAAAACAATCTTCTGCTTTTCAATCTGAGAAAAATCATTCTGTTTATCACGAAATGAGGCAACATTAGCAGAAGATACATAAATATGTTTACCGTATCCTTCTTCTACAAACTTTGAAAGATTGAAGTTAAAAATACAGGTAGCAAAGTCCCGCGGGTCGGTAAATGTGGCGGAGAAATTAAAGAGAAATCCGTTTCTTGAAAGTATTGAGTATAAAATTTGCCTCTTGCTGTCTTCTTTATCCCCCTTGTGTGCTTCATCCAGAAGAACATACCATTTGCCACCATTATCGTAATTCCTGAAATTAACAATTTTCTCTTTATGCTCATCAGAAATCAGGTCAGAACGATAATAAAAAACTGTAATTTCATTTCTGGCAAAAGGCAGAATACTTTCTCGCTTTACACTCTCATAATCTCTCAAACTTTTTAGATTTATCTTTGTATCAAAATTGAAATTGTTAAACTCTTCAATATGGTTCTTAAACTGCTCCAGAAGGTCATCACGGTGTGCCAGAAAAAGAATATCCCTCTCAGGCAATTCTTTTTCTGTAATAAGTTTGCCTATAAACTCAATCAATTTAACAATAATCAGTGTCTTGCCTGAACCTGTCGCCATCCAGAAACTCATTCTGTTGATAAAATGAGCAAATGAGATTTTGTTATCAACCACCGGATAATCTTCTGGATACTCTAAAAGATACTTAGCCGTCTTACTATCCTGTTTTTTCTTTAGGTCATAATCAAAATCTTCTTCAAGCCCATTAAGTTTGTAATGCTCAAACAGTGATTTTTTATCTGAATTTTTGTCTTTTAAAAATAGATGTAATGCCTTGAGGGAGTTTTTTAATGCATCCTGTTGAAAATCAAAAAGTGTTTTGTCTTTTGAAAATCGGCTGAAATCAAATCTCTGCCACTTTGCAGGCAATGTCTCAAAAGGAATATCATATACAATGTGTTGTAGATAAAGTTTATTAATCATCTTTGCCCTATTTGACTATTTTTGCATATATTTCCCCATTTTGTTATTTGGCGTCTTTGTGGCGTCTTCCTGTCGGCTTTGGCGTCTTTATTATATAACTTGTGCCTTTACCAGTAGTCCCCTTTTGTTCCAGTATTTCTTTACTAACTAATTCAGATAAATCACGTGTAGCTGTTCTTTCTGAAGTATTACAAATTTGCTGATATTCTTTATTTGTAATCTTTCCTTTTTCTTTTACATACAATACTGCTTTTATCTGTCTCTCATTTAATCCTATTTTTCTCAAATTTTCTTCTGTATAAATATCTTTATATAAATAAACTGTAAAACCACCAAATTCTTCTTTAAATTCAGGCTCTGGAAGTCCAGATTTCTTACACTCATCAATAATTTTTATTGTTCCCCTTCCCCATGCTTCTATCAACCCTGCCTTGAAAAATACATCCGCCAATAATCCATTCCTTGGATAAGACGAATGATTTTTCTTTAATTCATCAACATTGATTCCTTCTGGAAGTGTTCCTACATTCCAGAGTATTATTTTATCAGGGTAAATTTTTAATTGAGTATGAGGGCCGAAATAATCTCTATGAACTACTGCATTGATTATCGCTTCTCGTAATGCTCCTTCAGGATATTCCAGTTCTTCTTTTCTGTAAATCTCTCCAAATCGTATCTCAGAGATAAGATATTTTGTCCGCAGTAATTCCATTGTCTTTTCAACCTGTTTAAAAAGATTTCCTTCTACCTCATCAGAACTTACAATGTCTGTATCAGTTAAAAATTTACCAACCTTTATATAAGCACTTGGCCAGAATTTCTTTAAGTTTTTTCCAAAGAGAAGAATCGCTGCCCTTGTTAACTTTCCATCATCAAGCAGATTTAATTTCTCAAGAACCTTTATCGGCTCTTTTTCATTCTTTACAAATGGTATCCTTTTCTCTGCAATTTGCTTGAATTTTTCAACAGTTTCAACATCAATATCTTCAATAACTGCTCTTTCTTCTATATATTCGTCCCAATCCTTACCTGATTTTGAAACGAGAAATCTCATCAGGTCTTTACCTTTTAATTCCTGAATTGTGCTGCCACTTCTGATATAAAACCTACCTTTATAAGAAATTGGTGCGTAAGATGGTTTGACTTTTACTATAATAATCTCTTTACCCTCTCTCCTTCCCAGTGTTATGTCTGAAATAATACCGAGAATATCTCTAAATTTATTAGGCAATTCTTCAAGAAGTTTCTTACTATCTTTTATTCCAACTGGCTTGCCACTATCATCAACTCCTATGAGTAATTTCCCACCATCAGTATTTGCAAAGGCACAAATCCATTTCAAATATTCATCCCGCCAGGAAGGTTTAAATTCAACGGTTTGAGATTCTGTATGTTTCATCACTCCCACCAGATTAGGGGCTTAATGAGTTTATAATCCAAATCTTTGGTATT
>DAORXQ010000117.1 GCA_035371905.1 bacterium
AATTTATTCTGAAAAAGGGCTGGATCCTTATAAAGTTATTGAATATAAAAAGAAAAATGGAACAGTTACTGGTTTTCCCGGAACTTCTAAAATTACAAATGAAGAATTGCTTGAACTTGATGTGGACGTTCTTTTTCCTTCTTGTCTTGAGAATGTTATAAGTGGTGAAAATTCAAAAAGAATTAAGGCAAAGATTATTGCTGAACTTGCAAATGGTCCAACAACTCCAGAAGCAGATGAAGTTTTATACAGTAAAGGTAAATTTGTTATACCTGATTTTTTATGCAATGCAGGTGGAGTAACTGTTTCCTATTTTGAATGGGTTCAGAATATAACAGGTTATTACTGGAAACTTGAAGAAGTACATAATAAACTTGATGAAAAAATGACAAAAGCATTTTACGATGTTATTAAAGTTTACGAAGAAAAGAAAATAAGTCCAAGAATGGCTGCCTATCTAGTTGCTGTAAATAGAGTAGTTGAAAGTATGAAGTTGCGCGGCTGGGTATAACTTTAATGAAAGAATACTGCGGAATTGTAGGAATATTCAATCTAAAAAAAATTTCAGAGTATTTATATTTTTCTCTATTTTCTCTTCAACATAGAGGCCAGGAAAGTTGTGGAATTGTTTTTTCTGATTTTAATGATGTTTTTATACATAAAGGTATGGGTCTTATCAGTGATGTTTTTTCGAGATTTGATTTTACAAAATATAAAGAAAAATTAGGTTTTGGAATTGGACATGTTAGATATTCAACAACTGGAAATCCTGATATAAAAAATATACAGCCATTTATAGTTGAATATAAGGGGAGAATCTATGCAATTGCTCATAATGGTAATCTTGTGAATAGTTATAATTTAAGGAAAAAACTTGAAGAAGAAGGAACACTTTTTCAAACAACTCTTGATACAGAAATAATTATGCACTTAATTTTTAAATCAAAAAAAGAAAAATTTGAAGATAAATTAAAGGAAGCATTATCAGAAATAAAAGGTGCCTTTTCACTTGTTTTATTTACTCCTGATGGGATTTATGCTATTAAAGACCCAAATGGATTTAGGCCTTTATGTCTTGGTAAATTAAATAATGGTTATGTGATATCATCTGAAAGTTGTGCTTTTGATTTGATAGGTGCTGAATATATAAGAGAAATAGAAGAAGGTGAGATTCTTTTTATAGGAAAAGATGGTTTAAAGAGTTATTATTTACCAAAAAATAAAATTTCAAGATGTATATTTGAATTTATATATTTTGCAAGGCCTGACAGTAAAATATTTGGTAAAAGTGTTTATGTTGCAAGAAAAAAACTTGGTGAAAATCTTGCAAAAGAATTACCTTTTTCGGCAGATATAGTAATACCTGTTCCTGATTCCGGAAATATTGCTGCTATTGGACTTGCAGAGAAATTAAAAATACCATTTGAAATGGGTTTTATAAGAAATCATTATGTAGGAAGGACATTTATTATGCCATTTCAGACATCAAGGGAACTTGGTGTAAAAATAAAATTGAATCCTGTACCAGAAATTATCAAAAATAAAAAAATTATAGTGGTTGAAGATTCAATAGTAAGAGGAACAACGAGCATGCTGAGGATTAAAGAACTTAGAAAAGCAGGTGTAAAAGAAGTTTATATGGCAGTAAGTTGTCCTCCAATTAAATATCCGTGTTTTTATGGAATTGACTTTCCGGATAAAAATGAACTTATTGCCTCTTTTAATGAAGTTGAAAAAATTAAAGAAAAAATTGGACTTGATGGACTTTATTATCTTTCTCTTGAAGGAATGATTTCTTCTATTTCTTTGCCATCTGGTGAATTCTGTACTGCATGTTTTACAGGAAAATATCCAGTTGAAGTAGAGGGATTTATAGGAAAAAGGCAATTTGAAAATGAAGGGATATCTTGTTATTGAAGATGGAACAATTTATAAAGGTAAAACATTTGGAGCAGAAGGAGAAAGATTTGGAGAATTAATTTTTAATACAAGTATGACTGGATATCAGGAAATAATATATGACCCTTCCTATAAAGGACAGATTGTTGTTATGACATATCCCTTAATAGGAAATTATGGTGTTAACTCTGAAGATGTTGAATCTTATAAAATTCATTTTGAAGGTTTTGTTGTTAGAGAGAAAAGTAAAATCTATTCAAACTGGAGAGCAGAAAAATCACTGGATGAATTATTTGAGGAAAATGGAATAATAGGGATTGAAGATGTTGACACAAGAAAAATTACAGAAAAAATAAGGGATGAAGGAGCAATGAAGGCAGGGATATTTACAGGAGAGCGTGATTTGAAAGAAATGATTGAAAAGGTTAAAAAATCACCATCTATTGTCGGAGTTGATCTTGTAAAAGAAGTTATAAAAGAAAAGCCATACTGGTGGAAAAAAGAAGGAAAATATAAAGTAGTTGTTATTGACTGTGGAGTTAAATATAATATTTTGAGAATCCTTTCAAGATTTGATTTAAAAGTTGTTGTTTATCCTGCGAATACACCTTATGAAGAAATAGAAAAGGAAAAACCAGATGGAATTTTAATTTCAAATGGACCTGGAGATCCGGAGCCACTTAAATATGTAATTGAAAATGTAAGTAATCTGGTTGAGAAATATCCTGTATTTGGTATATGTCTTGGTCATCAAATTCTAGGCCAGGTTTTCGGCGGGAAAACATATAAATTAAAATTTGGCCATCATGGAGCAAATCACCCAGTAAAGGACTTAAAAACAGGAAAGATATATATAACAGTTCAAAATCACGGTTTTTGTGTAGATATAAATACAATTAAAGACCCAGATATAGAAATTACTCATATAAACTTAAATGACCATACGCTTGAAGGTATAGAACATAAAAAATTACCGGTATTTTCTGTTCAATTTCATCCTGAAAATGCACCTGGACCAAGGGATGCAGAATATCTCTTTGAAAAATTTTATGAATATATAAAAAATGGGAAAAAGAACTGATATAAAGAAAATTATGATAATTGGTTCTGGCCCTATAATAATAGGTCAGGCATGTGAATTTGATTATTCTGGTTCTCAGGCATGTAAAGCATTGAAAGAAGAAGGATATGAAGTTGTCCTTGTAAACAGTAATCCCGCAACAATAATGACAGACCCAGATATGGCTGATAAAATTTACATTGAGCCATTAGTTCCTGAAATAATTGCAAAAATAATTGAAAAAGAAAAACCCGATGTTCTTCTACCAACTCTTGGTGGACAGACAGCTTTAAATATTGCGACTTCATTATATGAGATGGGAATTTTACAGAAATATAATGTTGAATTAATAGGTGCAAACTATTATGCAATAAAAAAAGCAGAGGATAGAGAATTATTTAAAGAATCAATGAAAAAAATCGGATTAAAAGTTCCTGAGAGTGGTATAGCACATAATATAAAAGAGGCAATTGATGTGGCAAAGAAAATTGGTTTTCCTGTAATTATAAGACCCGCATATACTCTTGGAGGGACAGGAAGTTCGGTAGCATATAATATTGAAGAATTTGAAGGTCTTGCTGAAATTGGTTTGAAAGCAAGTTTAATAAGTGAAATTTTGATTGAGCAATCAGTACTTGGCTGGAAAGAATATGAACTTGAGGTAATGAGGGATTTAAAGGATAATGTGGTTATAATCTGTTCAATAGAAAATTTTGACCCCATGGGAATTCATACAGGAGATAGTATAACAGTAGCACCTATTCAAACTTTAACTGACAAAGAATACCAAGATATGAGAGATGCGGCAATAAAAATAATTAGAGAAATTGGTGTTGAAACAGGAGGGAGTAATATTCAGTTTGCAGTTAATCCAGAAAATGGAGAAATGGTTGTTATTGAAATGAATCCAAGAGTTTCAAGAAGTTCTGCTCTTGCATCAAAAGCAACTGGTTTTCCAATAGCAAAGATTGCAACTAAACTTGCTATTGGATATACTCTTGATGAGATTCCAAATGATATAACTAAAAAAACTCCTGCCTGTTTTGAACCTACAATTGATTATTGTGTTGTTAAAATTCCTAAATTTAATTTTGAAAAGTTTCCTGGGGCAAATTCTATTTTAACCACATCAATGAAATCAGTTGGAGAGGTAATGGCAATAGGGAGAACTTTTAAAGAGGCATTACAGAAAGCATTGAGAAGTTTAGAAGAAAGTTTTTGTGGACTTGAAGATATAAATTTAAAACTTGAGACAGAAGAGGGTTTAAGAATTCCAAATCCTTACAGGTTATTTTATATAAAAAGGGCATTTAAAGAAGGAAAAACATTAGACAAAATTTACAATTTATGCAGAATAGATAAATGGTTTCTTTCAAATATAAAAGAAATTACTGATTTTGAAGAGGAAATTAAAAAATTTAAAAATAAGACAATCGATTATGAAACAATAAAAAAAGCCAAAGAACTCGGTTTTTCAGATAAACAAATAGGGAAACTTGTTGGAAAGAGTGAAATGGAGATAAGAAATTTGAGGAAAAAATATGGAATTGAACCTGATTATAAATGTGTTGATACATGCGCGGGTGAATTTATTGCATACACTCCTTATTATTATTCTACTTATGAACATCCTGAAGTGATAAAAATTGAATAAAGATGGAAAAAAGGGTTATAATTCTCGGTGGTGGTCCAAACAGAATAGGCCAGGGTATAGAATTTGATTATTGTTGTGTACATGCTTCTTTTGCTTTAAAAGAAGAAGGTTATG
>DAORXQ010000118.1 GCA_035371905.1 bacterium
AAAATTAGAAGGTATTCCAATAGCAATAAAAGATAATATATGTACAAAAAGTATTCCAACAACATGTGGTTCTAAAATTCTTGCCAATTTTATCCCTCCTTATGATGCAACTGTTATAAGTAAATTAAAAGAAGAAGGTGCAATAATAATTGGAAAAACAAATATGGACGAGTTTGCATTTGGTTCTTCAACAGAAAATTCTGCTTATGGTCCAACAAAAAATCCATTTGATAAAACAAGAGTTCCTGGGGGGTCTTCTGGTGGGTCTGCTGCTGCAACAGGAGACAATTTATGTTTTGCTGCTCTTGGTTCAGACACAGGTGGTTCAATAAGACAACCATCTGCTTTTTGTGGAGTTGTTGGTATGAAACCAACTTATGGCAGAGTTTCAAGATATGGACTTGTTGCTTTTGCTTCTTCTTTTGACCAGATTGGACCTATTACAAAAGATGTAAGGGACTCTGCTTTAATTCTTGAAATAATTTCTGGAAAAGATAATAGAGATTCAACTTCACTAAATATACCAGTCAGTAATTATACATCTTTCCTTAAAGAAGATATAAGGGACTTTAAAATAGGAGTTCCTAAAGAATATTTTATAGAAGGACTTGATAAGGAAATAAAAGATACAATTGGTAATTTACTGGAAAAAATTGAAAAAGAAGGAGGTAAAATTGAAGAAATTTCACTTCCTCATACTGAATATGGAATTGCTGTTTATTACATAATTGGCACCGCAGAGGCAAGTTCAAATTTAGGTAGGTTTGATGGAGTAAAATATGGGTATAGAAGTCCAAACTATAATAATCTTATTGAAATGTATAAAAACACAAGAGGAGAAGGGTTTGGAGAAGAAGTTAAAAGAAGAATTATACTTGGTACTTATGTTTTATCTGCTGGGTATTACCAGACATATTACTTAAAAGCACAAAAAGTTAGAACACTAATAAAAAATGATTTTGAAAATGCCTTTAAAAAATTTGATTTAATTCTAACTCCTACAACTTCTGAATTTCCTTTTAAAATTGGGGAAAAAAAGGGTGACCCCTTAAAAATGTATTTATCAGATATTTTCACTGCTAATGTAAATCTTTCTGGATTCCCAGCAATTAATGTACCAATTTTTTCTTCTTCAAATAACTTACCCATTGGATTACAAATTATTGCCCCTCACTTTAAAGAGGAAAAAATTATTCAATTTGCTTATGCAATTGAGAAAATTTTAAAAGGAGGTAAATGTGAATAAATTCTTTACAAGGAGAGCATTTATTTCTGGTCTTTTACTTTCAATTTTCATTGCATATTTTGACCATTATTCAGTTGATGTAGTTGGTGCTTCTTTTATGGCTATTGACAATATGCCAGCAGGAGCAATTTTTATTTTTTTCTTTCTTGTATTTTTTATAAATACAATTTTAAAATTGGTAAAGCCATCATTTGCCTTTTCTCCTGGAGAACTTTTACTTGTATATGTTATGATGCTTGTTGCATCTTCTGTAACTGAAATGGGATTTGGAAGTCAGATTTTACCAATAATTTCTGCTCCTTCTTATTATGCTTCACCTAAAAATCAATGGGATACAACTATTTTATCAAATATAAGGAAATTTTTAATAGTTAATGATAAAGAGGCAGTAAAATATTTTTATGAGGGATTGCCAAAAGGCATGAGAATACCATATGGTGTCTGGATAAAACCACTATGCATATGGCTACCTTTTATTTTTACTCTTTATTTTGTTATGATATGTATTGCAGTTATTTTAAGAAAACAATGGATGGAAAAAGAACGGCTTGTTTATCCACTAACAATTTTACCAAGAGAAATGGTAAAAGAAACAAATAAAAAATCAGTTCTACCTGGTTTTTTTAAAAATCCTTTAATGTGGTTTGGGTTTTCTATCGCTTTTATCATAGGAACAATAAATGCTTTCCATAATTATTTTGAATTTGTTCCTATGATTAAACTTGCAAATTCAATCCCAATTTTCAGAAGAACAAGTAATCTCCAATTCAGAATAAGTTTCCCAATTATTGGTTTTCTTTATTTCGTTAATTTAGATGTTACCTTTTCTCTCTGGTTTTTCAATATACTTTTTCAAGTAATAAAAGGCACTTTTAATATTACAGGAATTTCTTCAACTGAAAATGTTGGTATATATGGTTGTGGTGGAGACCCTATTTTTAACCATTTAGGTATGGGAGCAATGATTGCAATGGTTGGTTATAGTTTATGGATATCAAGGAGTCATCTTAAAGATGTCTGGCATGCAGCAAAAGGAGAAAAAATAGATGATTCAAATGAAATTCTTTCTTATAAGGCAGCGTTCTGGGGACTTGTTTTTGGTTCTTTATTTTTAACTGCATGGCTTATTATAAGTGGAATGAAATGGTATATATCTATTTTGTTTTTAATATTTGCTTTTATAATCTGGGTAATTTTAACAAGAGTTGTCTGTGAAGGTGGAATTCCAACACTTGTTGCAACAACAATTGCTTCCACTCAAATTGTATCAATGTTTGGTTCACAAAATTTAACACCATTAACATTAACTGCTCTTGGACTTACTTATGTTTATTCTGCCGATTTAAGAACATTTCCTCTTGCTTCAACTTCAATGGGACTTAAAATAACAGAAAACGCAGAAAATAAAAGACCAATTTTCTGGGCTATATTTCTTTCAATTATAATAAATATAATTGTAACGATTTTTTTACAATTAAAATTAGGATATAAATATGGAGGAATAAATTTAAATAGTTGGTATTTTGGTGGAAATCCACAGGCACCTTACAATTATGTTTCTGAAATGATAAAGCATCCAACATCTCCAAATGGAATTGGGTGGTTATGTAGAGCAATTGGTTTTCTAATAATGGGTGGAATTGTGTTTATGAGACAACACTTTTTGTGGTGGCCACTACATCCAATTGGTTTTCTAATAGGGCCTGTATGGCTTATGGATTATTTATGGTTTTCAATTTTTATTATCTGGCTTATAAAGAAACTAATTTTGAAGTATGGCGGGGCAAATGTTTATGAAAAATTGAAATATTTCTTTTTAGGGTTGCCCTTAGGTCTTTATACATGCGCTGGTGTATGGTTTATAATTGATTTCTTTACAGGAAAACACGGGAATCAAATTTTCTGGATATAAATGAGAAAAGAAAAATTATCAAGGTTTTTAAGTCAAAAAAAGTTAAAAGAAGTACTTGAAAAATCAAAGAGGAAAAATATACTTGTTGTTGGAGATGTTATTCTTGATAATTATATTTATGGTGATGTTTCAAGAATTTCTCCAGAAGCACCTGTTCCTGTGGTTGAAGTAAAAGAAGAAAGTTTTACTGCTGGTGGTGCAGGAAATGTTGCTCTAAATATAAAATCACTTGGTGGGAATGTGTTTTTGATAGGCGGAATTGGTAAAGATACAAATGGCGAAATCCTAACTCATATAATAAAAGAAAAGAAAATTGAAAGATTCTTTCTTGAAAGGTCTCTTTCTACAATTACCAAAACAAGAATAATTGGCAGAGACCAGCAAATTGTGAGAATAGATAGAGAAAAAAGAAAAGAAATATCTGATAAAGAAGTAAAACAAATTATTGGAAAAATTGATGAAATCGTAAATAATAAAATTGATGGAATAATTGTATCTGATTATGGAAAAGGAATTATTACAAAAAAACTGATAAATTACCTTATTGATATTAAAAAGAAAAAAGGAATTATTCTATGTATTGACCCAAAAATTCAGCACTTTACTTATTATAAAAATGTTACCTGTTTAACTCCAAACAAAAAAGAAGCAGCAGAAGGAATGAAAGAAAACAACCCTGAAAGTAAAAACGAAATAATAAAATTAGGGAAGAAAATAAAAAAGAAACTTAAAAGTGAAATTCTTATTATTACTCTTGGAAAACAGGGAATGATTTTATTTGATAGAAAAAATAATATCTTTCATATTCCATCTGTCGCAAAAGAAGTATATGATGTAACAGGAGCAGGGGATACAGTTATTGCCTCTTTTACCCTAACTTTTAGTCAGACAAAAGATGAAGTTATTTCTTCAATAATTGCAAATTTGGCAGGTGGTATTGTTGTTGGTAAATTAGGAACAGCAGTTGTAACCAGTGAAGAACTTGAAAAAATTTTTGAAAAAAATCTAAATTCAGAATATATTAAAATAGAAAAATGAGAAAAAAAATAATTTGTGTAATACCTGCAAGATATGGTTCAGAAAGATTACCTGGCAAAGTCCTTTATAAAATTGATGGAAAAACAATTTTACAAAGAGTCTACGAAAGAGCAAAAAAAGTTGGTATTTTTAGCCAAATATATATAGCAACAGAAAGTAAAAAAATCCAGGAAGAATGTGAAAAATTTGGTTGTAAGGTTATTTTTACATCAGAAAATTGTAGAACAGGAAGCGATAGAGTTGCTGAAGCAATTGGGAAAATTGATGGGAAAATTGATATGGTTGTAAATATTCAGGCAGATGAACCATTTTTGCCTATTGAGGCAGTGAAAAAACCATTAGAAATTATGTTAGAAAACCCCTCTATTCACATTTCTACATCTGTAACAAAAATAAGGGAAAAAGAAGACCTTTATAATCCTAATGTTGTAAAAGTTGTACTGGATAAGGAAA
>DAORXQ010000119.1 GCA_035371905.1 bacterium
AAAAAATTTTTCTGTTACCTTTAAATCTTAAAAATAAAACTAAATTTTTATTATCTCAAATTGATAAACTAAATTTAGCAAATAATTTTATTTATATTACATCAAATTTCTGTAAGGTTCAAGATTTCAAACTTAATTTTTACAATTACTTTAAAAATTCTGCTCTCCCTTTTTCTTTTACATTAAAATCATTCGCCTCAAAAATCATATCAGAAAAAAGTAGCAAAAAAATTATTTCTGATGTAGAAAGATTTCTAATTATTATTGACATTATCAAAAAGGAAAAAAAAGAAAAATTTTATGGATATACAGATGAGGGATTTGCAAAGATAGTTTTAAATTTTATAAAAGAACTTAAAATTTCTTCAATACAAAAGGTAAAATTATCAGAAGTAAAAAACATAATCTCTGGTTTTCCTTTCAAGTTTGAAAATCATAAGAAAAATATAGAATTGGCTTTAAATTTATTTGAAGAATACGAAAATTATTTATACAAAAGAAATCTTATAGATATTGAAGATATTTATGATGAGGCAACAAATCATCTTACTGAAAATTATGAAAGTATTATATTTGAAAATATAGTAGAAATTCCGAATTATCAAAGAAATTTTATTGCTAAACTTGTGAAGTCAACCGAATCCGTGATTTTTTCTTATTACCAACCTGACTGTTTTTCCATTGATACACAGAAATTAATAATAAATGATACTTTTAATTTTCTAAAAAAAATAATAAACTGGGAAATAGAAAAAATTGATGGTGAAAAATATGAACCAGAAATTGAATGTTTTAATTATCCCACAAAAGAAGAAGAAATTAAAGGTATTATCAACTTAATAGAGAGAGAATTTAAAAATAATAAAGAAATAGGTCTTGACGATTTTCTTATAACCTGTCCTGATATGTTAAATTATAGAAATTATATAAAAAGGATATTTTCCAGATTCAATTTACCTGTTGAATTAATTCCCGGGTATTCCTTTATTATTGAACCTTCAATTTCTCCTCTTCTTGAATTTTTCACTCTCGCTGAAACATACGAATGGAATACTTTAATGAATATTCTAACCTCCCCTTATTTTTCAAAAATAAACCAAAATGAAGTTGAAAACTTTTCAGAAAAAATAAGAGAAGAATATGAAAATATAGGTTTTTATAAAGAAAATTTTGATTTTGAAAAAATAAATTATAAAAGTATTGAAATATTAAAAGAGTGTACAAATTTAATAAAAAAAGAAATGACTATCTCTGAATGGAAAGATACTTTAGAAAAAATTATAGAAATGACCGGATGGCATACTTCTGAACCTGAAATAAAAATTGAGTTTGAAAAATTAATTGATAAAATGAATGGTTCATATCTTTTGAAAAAGGAAGAATTCATAAATTTATTAAAAAAATTACTGGAAATGATAGAAATAGAAGAAGGAAAAGGTATGGGAATTAGAGTCAGTGGAATAATGGAAAGTCTGGGTATTGAAAAAAAAATTTGTTTTTTCTGTGGTGCAACAGAAGAAAATTTTCCCAATGCACCTAAAATTGAAGAGTTTTTACTACCTGATAAAGTAAAAAAAGAACTTGGACTTGAATATTTTGAAAAAAGAATAGCAAGAGATAGATGTGATTTTTACAGAATCAGAAATGAACATGAAAAAGTAATTTTCACTTTTCCATCAAGGGTTGAAAATCAACTTCAAATGAAATCAATTTTTATTTTTGATATCAGCCCAAAAGAAGAAATAACAAAAGAATTTTCTATTGATTCAAAAAAAATATTTGATATTAAAATAGATATAAGCAAATTTAAGAAAAAATACATCCAAAATGGAAAGTTAAATATTGGAGTTTCAGATTTGGAATTATTACTTAAATGTCCTTATAAATTTTACTTGCAGAAGGTGGAAGAAATTAAACCATATAGAATTCCTGAAATAAGAGAAATTCCAGATATGTGGGGAAAAATAATTCATGAAAGTATTAAAGAAACTTTTGAGAAAGAAAAATACATAAATGTTGAAAAAATTAAAGAGTACAAAGATATATTTGAAACTTTACTTAATAAAAAAGCAGATGAATATTTGAGAAAAAACAAAATTTCCAGTATTTATAGAAATATAGTCAAATTGAGACAAGATGAAGTTTTAAAAAAATTTGAAAAAATAATTAAAAACTTTTCTGGAATGGTTTTACTGGATTTTGAAAAAGATATTAAATTTGAAAATGAAAAATTAATAAAGGATTTGATTATTAAAGGAAGAATAGATATACTTGCAAAGATGGATGATAAACTCACAATAATTGATATAAAAACGGGTACTTCCTGGAATTGTTCCTATACAGAAAATGATTTTTTCAAACAATGTAATATTCAGATACCATTATACGCATGGATATATTCAACCACCAACAACATTTCTTATAAGAATATCAAAGGTATGGTATGTAATTTTAGTTTTATTGAAAATGAAAAAGAAAGTGAAATAATCACAATCTATGATTTTTCAACAAAGAAATTCAATTATATTGAAAAAATAAGTGAATTTTTAAATGATATAAAGGAAGAAATATTACAGGATAAGTTCTCTTTTTTGAAAGTAAATAATGAATCAGAATGTTTTATATGTAATTATAAGGAGTTATGTATATATGAAAAATAAAATACCATTTGAAGCAATTATCAATGAAGCGTCTGCAGGAACAGGAAAAACCTACTCTATAATAAAAGATATTCTTAAACTGAAAGAATATTATGGTTCTTATAAATTTTTAAATAAAATCATAGGAATTACTTTTTCTGAGAATGCAGCGATAGAATTAAAGGAAAGATTGATTAAAGAAATATTTGATAGAGAATATGAAAGATTATCAGATGAGGAAAAAATTGAACTTGAAAATATACTTCTAAGATTAAATTTCTCTACCATCCATTCTTTTGCAAAAAAAATTTTAAAAAGATTTGCCTTTATCTTGCATATAGACCCTTTTTTTAAGATAATTGAAGAAAAAGAGAGTGACATACTTTTTTCAGAGGCATTAAGTAAAACATTTTTAGATTCTGAAGAAACAAATATTTTTTATAAAATTTTAAAAGAATTAAAACTGAATCAATTTTCCCAAGTTGTTTCTGAAATGAAAAAATTACACCCATATGTTTTTTTGGGTTCTCCACACCCTGCTAATTCATTAACTGAATTGATATCAAAATTTTTTAAAAATGTTGAAGAAAAATATTTTAATTTAAAAAAGGAATTGGGATATTTGGATTTCAATGATCTGGAAAAACTTACTTTCAAATTACTTAATGAAAATTTAAATATTGAATCTCTTATAATTCTTGAAGATTTTGATGAAAAAATGAATTTCATATTCCTTGATGAATTTCAGGATACAAACTTATTACAATGGAAAATAATTGAAAACTTGATAAAGGATTGGTTGTCTGGTTATGGCTCAAAAGCAGAAACAGGAGAAAGATATGGAATTTACATTGTTGGGGATAAAAAACAATCAATTTATAGATTTAGAGGTGCAGAAAGTAAATTATTTGATGAAGTAAAAAGAGTTTTGAATAATTATTGTAAAGTTGAAAAATTAAAGATAAATTATAGAAGCACAAAGGAAATAATTGATTTTGTTAATACTGTCTTTAAAAATGATGAGGAATGGAAGGAAGAAGAACTTGTTTTTAATGAAAAAATGGAAAAACTACCATCAAAAATAGAAATATCTTCTTTTTCTGATAAAGAAAAAGAATATGAATGGGTCTGTAACAAAATATGTTCTCTAATAAAGGATGGAAATCTTATAGTTTTTGACAGAAAAAATAAAAAATATAAAAAAATTGAACTTAGAGACATTCTTATATTAATAAGAAAAAGGAATAAAGATTTTAAATTACTGGAGGAAAAATTAAAGAGTTATAACATACCATATGTTGTCATTGGAGGGATAGGATTTTATCAAGAACCAGAAATAAAATTTCTACTTTCATTACTTTATGCCTTGGTTGACCCAACAGATAAATATGCTTTATGGAATCTTGAAAATTCTATTTTCAAAATAGATAAAAATATGTTGAATAAATGGAGAGAATTAATGAATAAATTTGAAATTTTGTTTTTAATGGAAAAAATTCTTGAAGAAATTAAATTATGGGATAATTTAAATACCCAGCAAACTGCAAATGTTGAAAAATTTTTATCAATATTACAGAATCAATCACATCTTCCTTATTATCAGATTACAAAAAATTTCAGAGAACTATCTAAAAATACACTTGAACCAAAAGCAGATATTTTTTCAGTACACCAGAATGCAGTTAAAATTATGACCATTCATAGGGCAAAAGGACTTGAATCTCCAGTTGTTTTTTTAATTAATGTTGAGGACCTGAGTTACAGTACAAAAAATGATGTATTTTTCTATAAAAAGGAAGGTGATGGATACGTTTATGTGTATAAAAAAGATGATTCAAATGATAAATTTAAAAACGAATTCAAAGGGCAAATGGAAAAAGAAGAAAATAGATTATTTTATGTTGCTTTAACGAGAGCAATGCAATATCTTTTTATTTCCGGTAATATTGAAAAAAACAGTGCTATCTCAAATAAAGTTAAAGAAATTATTAAAA
>DAORXQ010000120.1:0-2069 GCA_035371905.1 bacterium
AAAGCGGTACGTGAGCTGGGTTCAGAACGTCGTGAGACAGTTCGGTCTCTATCTGCCACAGGCGTAGGAGACTTGAAGGGGAGCTGGCCCTAGTACGAGAGGACCGGGCTGGGCGGACCTCTGATGTACCAGCTATTCCGCCAGGAGTAATCGCTGGGTAGTCATGTCCGTAAGCGATAACCGCTGAAAGCATCTAAGCGGGAAGCGCGCCCCAAGATTAGGTCTCCCTCTACCAGAGCAATCTGGTAGATAAGGTCCCAGGTAGACTACCTGGTTGATAGGCCCTGCGTGTAAGACCCGTAAGGGTTTAAGCGGAAGGGTACTAATAGACCGATTGGCTTGGCCATAAATTCATTTTTTAAAATTTTTTTAGTTTATTCTTTTGGTGCAGAAGTTGATGCTGGAACTTCTACAATTCCATCTGGACCAAGAATTGTAAAGTTTAATTTTTCTAATTTATTTTTAATTTTTATTTCAACTTCAATAACATTTATTTTTTCTACTTTTTTCGCATATACCTTAAATTTCAAACTTTCATTTTCCTTTCTGGTATCTGATATAAGCCAGTCATTTGGAGTTTTAATTTTAATTTCTATATTTTCAAATTTTACAGGTTTAAAATTTTTCCCAAGAGAAATTTCAAAGAGTTTTTCAATTTCTGGATAAATCACCGGTTCTCCTCCATAGTGAAAGACAACTTCTAAATCACCTATATTTTCAACAGATGAGTGAATATCAAAAGTTAGTAAATTTCTCACTTTCTCATTGTCAAATAAAAGAGAAAGGGAGTTTTCAGGTAAAAATTTTTTATCTGCAAATTCAACAGTATCTGAATTTTCCTCTATCATTTTTTCCGCAATTTTAACAGTTCTTTCAGTTAATTCTGTTATTGTTAATGGAAGACCGTCTGTAATTGTTAAAGGAACAGGTGTTATTGAATCACCGACAGGTTTTTTCCATTCTTCAGGTATTTTGGAGAAACCATTTAAAATACCAAGAAGAGAACCCAGAGTTGCACCTGTACAGTCTGTATCATAACCACAATTTACTGCTTTACATAATTTGTCTCCAAAGTCATTTCCATAAAGCCATCCTATTATAATGAAACCATGATTTGGGATTGCATTACAGGCATTATGATGCCCGAAAATCGTTGCTATCCTTTCACGTGCCTGTCCCCATTCAAGTTTTTCTTTATAACACCTTACCGCTTCCCTTATACATCTTCCTATATGAGATGAAACAGGAATCATAGAAAGTCCTATGTTAATTAAAGTAAATGGGTCATCAATAACAAAAGCAGCACTTTCAACAGCAGCCCAGAACATTTCTCCATATGTACCTTCGCCCCCAGCATGGTCAAGTGCAGAGTCCATCCATGCAAAAAACGCCGCAAGTTGTGGATTTCCTGGAGCAACACATGCCCATATTTCACTTCTTATTGGAGAACCCATTTCATCAATAAAGTAATTCTGAAATGCTCCTGAAATTGGTGGTTTTAATCCTCTTTTTAAATTGTAAAGACACCAACTGTATTCAGAATACCAGTGCCTGTAAAGATATCTTTTCCAGAATTCTGCAAAGTCATTTAATTTTGGATTTACACCTTTTTCTTCAAGCATTTTAAGCCATACAAGTTGGAAATCAAGGTCATCATTTGGAAGTGGCTGGTCAAAATTAAAGTTTTCAGCATTTATTTCAAGTTTATAGTTTGATTTTTCCCACCATGCTTTTACATTTTTTAACCATCTTTTTATACTTTCCTTATGGTAGTAACTCAAATTATGTGTAAATTTTTCTCCTTCAAATGGTGCTCCAAGTGTTCCTCCTATATTTTTTCCAATCCAGCATCCTTTCACCTTATCTTTATACAATTCCTTATTCAACATTATTTTTTCCATAGTTTTCTCCTTTTTAGTCCTCTCTTTCGCCTATAGGGTCTATATGAACTGAAACATCTGAATTCTCTATCTTCTCTTTTATCCTGTCCTGAATTTTGAGTGCTATATCGTGTGCCTGTTTCAAAGTAAGATTTTTTTTAACTTCAATATGTAAGGATATAACTTTTT
>DAORXQ010000120.1:2079-4405 GCA_035371905.1 bacterium
GAACTCTTATGTCATGAGAATTTAAAACATCAGGATTTGCATTGATAACTTTTTTTATACTTTCAATTGTTTCTCTATCAGGTGCTTCTCCAATGAGAAAACTTGAAGTTTTTTTAATTAAATCAAAAGCAACCCATAATAATAGACAAACAACAAAAATTCCAAAAATTCCATCCAGATGATAAAATCCAAACTTCATAAATACCAAACCTATTCCAACAACAAAAGAAGCAATTCCATCCAATCTGTGGTGCCATCCATCTGCTATCAGAACATCTGAGTTTATTTTTTTACCGAGTGAAAAAGAAAATTTTGTCATCCATTCTTTGAAAAATCCTGAAAGAAACATAAAAATTATTATAAAAATTCCCGGTTGAATTTTCTGAGGATTTTTAATCCTTAAAATAGAAATTTTAGCAAGGTCAAAACAGGCAAAAAGTAAAAGAAAAGATATAACTAAAGTTGCAATTTTTTCAATCCTTCCATGCCCAAATGGATGTTTTTTATCAGGTGGTTTTCTGCTCAATTTAAAACCAATAATTACAACTATGGAAGTTAAAACATCAGATAGAGAATGGAATGCTTCTGTTATTAAAGAAATACTTTTTAAAACAATTCCAAAAAAAACTTTATTATAAAAAGAAAAATATTACCCAAAATACTTACCCATCCCTCAAGATAACCAAAATATTCCCTTGAAACTTCTCTATTTTTCGTCAGTTTATTTATAAGGATTTCATTAAGATTCATTTTATTCAGGAAAACAATATTTCTTTTGCTTTCTCTATTCCTTTTCCAATATCAACTTTATACCCGAGTTTCTCAAGTCCAATTCCAAGAGCAGTTATCCCTGTTATAACATCAAATTCATCCTGCCATCCAAGGTGGGAAATTCTTACAATTTTACCTTTAAGTTTATCCTGACCCGGAGCAATTGAAATACCATAATTTTTTCTGACAAATTTTATGAGTTCATCTCCATTTACACTTTCTGGAAGTAATACTCCTGTAACAGCATCTGAGGGATATGAAGAAAGGAGTTTTAATCCCATAGATAAAATTGCCTGTCTTGTACTTTCTGCTCTTTTTTTGTGTTCTTCCCATATTTTTTCAATTCCATATCCTTTAATTATTTCTATTGATTTTCTTAATCCAACTATTAAAGAAACAGGTATCGTAAATGGAAAATCATATTTTTCAAGTGTCTTTTTATATTTTTTAAGGTCAAAATAATATTTTGGAAGATTTGAGTTTTGGGTTTTTGTCCATGCTTTTTCACTTAAAGAAATGAAAGCA
This sequence comes from bacterium, assembly GCA_035371905.1. NCBI lineage: Bacteria > bacterium. Next base: position 3,376 of record DAORXQ010000120.1, read on the forward strand.
AGTCCGGGTGGAAGCATAAAGGCCTTCTGTGAGCCAGTTAGAAGACAATCTATTTTCCAGTCGTCCATATAACATGGAACAGCACCAAGAGAACTTATTGCATCAACTACAAGTATTATATCCGGATATTTTGAAACAATTTCACCATAACCTTTTACATCAAAATGAGTTGCAGTTGATGTTTCACACAAATTGGCAAAAACTCCTTTAGCATCTTTATTTTCTTCTATGATTTTTTCAAGTTCTTCTTTTTTGAATGTTTTCCCCCATTCAACCTTTACATCAACAACATTAAGTCCATAAGATTTCCCTATTTCAACAAACCTTTCTCCAAATTTTCCACCATTTATAACTATTATTTTTTCTCCTTTTGAGAATAGATTTACAACACTTGCTTCCATTGCTCCTGTTCCAGATGAAGATAAAATTAAAACATCATTTTTTGTCTGAAATAAATATTTAAGTCCTTCAAAAACCTCTTTTGCAATATTTAAAAATTCTTCTGTTCTGTGATGTATTATTGGTTTTGCCATTTCAAGTAAGACATCTTCAGGAATACTTGTTGGTCCTGGTGTAAAAAGTTTATGCTTTTTCATTTTACCTCCTCTTTTTAAATTAAAGCATTTTTTAAAACTTCTTTTACATCTTCAACTTCAATAATTTCAATACTTTCTTTAACCTTTTTTGGAATTTCAATAAGGTCTTTATCGTTTTCTTTAGGAATTATCACTCTTTTAATTCCTGCTCTTTGTGCTGCCAGTATTTTTGCTTTCAGTCCTCCAATTTTTAAAACTTTTCCCTGTAATGTTATTTCACCGGTCATTGCCAGATTTGAATCAACAGGTCTTCCTGTTAAACAGGAAACAAGTGCTGTTATAATTGTAACTCCTGCTGATGGGCCGTCTTTTGGTATTGCGCCTTCTGGAACATGAATATGAATGTCAAGTTCCTTATAGAAATCAGGGTTTATTCCGAATTCCTCTGCATGGGCACGAACATAACTTAAAGCAGCACGGGCGGATTCTTTCAT